>NZ_DKLM01000128.1:47422-74140 GCF_002455975.1 Clostridium sp. UBA6640 | reverse complement strand
CAAGCTTTTATGATTTCTAAAAATTTTTGAGAACCGTCCCCTATTATTACAAATATTTCCCCTTCCATATGCTCCATGAAAAGCCACTCAGTTCCATCTTCAAGTTTACCGAAACTTAAAATTTTAGGAACCTTAATACTACTTCCATCAAGAAGTTTTAATGAAGCAACTTCTCTATTCCATCTATTCTTTTTATAATAAATCTTAAATACTCCTATTATCTCATCTTCATTTCTCACACTGTAAACCAGATGTCTTTTAAGCTCATGATTTCCTATAGGTGTTATTTCTACATCTTTATTTAGTGATTTTGAAATTATATCTTTGATTTTATTATCTGAATAATTTAATATATCCATTTTTTCCTCACCATCACTTTAGCAAAACTATATCTTATAGGAACGATTCTCAAGCTTTTATGATTTCTAAAAGTTTTTGAGAACTGTCCCTTATTATTAATTCTTCAAGTTTAGAATCTTATATTTTTTAAGTCTTTTAAAAGTTCATCTTCTATATAATCTTCAGTAAATATATAAAAGTCTGGAGAAGTAAATTTAGCTATACCTTCTTCAATATTTATATGTCTTAAAATTAAAGCAGTAGTATCATGCATATTTATAAATCCAATACCTTTTGCTTCATTATGATTTAAATAAAGTTGAATTTTATCCTTTAGATTATTAGTTCCATATAGTATTGAATGTTCAGTTGGAATGTCCATAGCTTCTACTCCTACTTTATACTTATTAAATTTTCCTTTTATATTCTTTATCTTGAGCCAATTGTTTTTGATATTCTCATCAAAGTTAAAGAATGTAAAACTTTCAAAGGGTTCAGTTTTCATAAATCCACCTGTATTTTGAAGTATTTCTGCTGTATGACATAATACTGGTACTCCAGGCAGCATTAAGTAATATTGATTTATTACTAACCCCTTAAATCTCTTATGATTTTCTATATGAATATTTACTTTAATCCCCTGCCATTTATTATTGAAATTATCTTCTAAAGTAACAAAGCCTGCCTTAATATTTTCTTCTAATATTGATCTAAAGCTTAGATCTTCGGGCAGTGTTCCTATTCCTCCAAACCAAGGATTAAACCATGATTTTGGCGTTGGCTTTGGAAATGAACTTTCAAGAAAATCATGATTATTGTATTTTAACGAGTATAATACATGACTAAAAGTGTCACATGCTTTAATTTCCATGACACCATTATTCACAGAGTGAATTCTATGTCCATTCTCTTCAACTATTTTTGATTCACATAAATTATCTTTAATTTTAAATACCATCTTATATTCTTCTGAATATAAGCTTTTAGAATCTAATTCTAATTTGACAATATCTCTATCAATATTATTCTTAAAAGGAATTTCAAATTCTGTATGAAAAATTTTATCCTCTTCATTTAAATTTTTACTCTGCTTTTCAAAATTGTTATACTTAGAAATAATTGAATACTCACCATCTAATCCATAGTTTTGGTATTGATTAAGCTTAAGTATAAAATTTTCTTTTACAAAAGGATTTCCTTCATTTATAGCCATTTCAAAGTCATTATTAAGACATAAAAATTTATCATCATTTTTTCTTAAAGCAAAATTTCTAAAGCTTTTCCAATCTCTAAAAGTGTCTAATGCTATAAATACAGGTTTTGTTACTTTTTTCTCATAAGGTTTTAGTGTTCCAAGGTTATGCTCAAAATCAAATTTCCATCCGTTTAATTTAATTTTTAAATCTTCATGCCAAAATATCCCTATACTTTTTTCAATATTTCTAGTATATATCCAATTTTCTGTTAGATCATCTAAATTAAAGTCTTCTCCCCAAACGGCTCTTGGATCTGTAACTTCAACAAATTTATTTTTTATTGGTAAAATACCATTAATTAATTTCATAAATAAATTGTTGCACAAGAAAATGTCACTAGTTGTTTCAACATCTCCATCGTTATATATTTCGTAATGATACTCCACTATTCCATTTTGAGAAAGCTTTAATATAAATTCTACTTTTATATTCTTAAAGATTTCAGATGCATAGGTTATTTTCAAAACTATTTTTTCTTTCTCTTCATAATGCTCTATGCTGCTAGGTCGGCTGCTAGAAAATTCTTCTGAAAAAGGCCTTCCTAACATTGGATAGAACAAAATAAATCTAAAATCATTCATTTCAAAAGATTCTATAGATATATTATTTTCCTCATCTAATTTCAATGAATAAGGTCCATTACAAATCATATAGGAATCTTCAGTTTTACTGCCAAACCTGCCTTCTCTCCCTTTAAAAGGTACAGCTAAAGATTTCATAAATACCATATCTTTTTCATCTTTAAATTTAGCCTTTACTTCAGTTAATTCATTATAAAAATTAAAGTTATTTAGTATATATTCTAGTTTTAAAGACCTTCTCTCATTTGGTTTCATATATATACTTATTTCTTTATCCATAAATTTAATAGATTCATTATTTTTAAGGGCAACCTCAAAGGTAGCCTCTTTTTTATAATTATTTTTTATATCTAAATATAAAAATTCTTTAACATCTTTATAACATTCTCCTGTTGGAATCTTCAAAGATATATCTGCTGGATATTGTGAATCTATACCTATTTTAAACTCTATTTTCTTCTCATTCACCAAAATTTCTGATATTACAGATGGATAAGTCCCTAAAGAAGGTACTTTATCTTTAAGTTCCTCAACCATAAATTCACTCTCAATTACTTCTCTATCTAAAACTTCAAATTCACCATTAAATGAATATTTTATATTTTTATCATCTAAGCCCTGTATTTTAACATTTAAAGAAGCTTTTGATTTGTTTAAAATTTCGTATTTAATCTTATATTTCTGACCAAATATAAGCTTTTGATCTTCTATATTTACTTTTATTGAATAATCTTCTGTTTCAACTGTTCTAATACCCCTGCTTTTATTTTCAAGCTGAACCTTTAATGACTTTTCTTCTTTTTCCCAGTAATATTCATAATAAGTGAATCCATTCTCTTCTACACCATCTGGTTCCATATCTATAGTTCTCTTTAAATCACTATACCAGTTCACATTTTTAAAATATTCTTTAAACGCCTCTGTATTCAATACTTTCGGAATAAAATTCATAAGATGAGTAGTATCATCTCTCTTTTCTAAAAAGAATCCGCATCTTTTATAAAGTGGAAGAGATTTTGTATTCCCTGGCCATGTAAAAAGATCTAACCTTGGCCATTCTAGCTCTGTAGTCCTTTCTACGCATTTACATACTAAAGCTTTTCCAATGCCCATTCCATGAAGATCATATCTTACATTTAAAAGTCTTATATAAAGAGTGTTCTCATCATATTGATATTTAGAAAAGCCACAATACCCTACTACATCTTCCCCCTTTAATGCTAAATAAGTATTTATATCTGTGATGCTTTCATGTTCTTTTAAAATACTCTCTTCCGTTTCTGTACCATTATTTCCATTCCAACCTTCAGTACTTCTTCTCCACATATCTGCTATAGATTTTGCGTAAGAGTTATCGTATTCTACTAATTTTATATTTTCCATATATAGCCCCCCATTTTTACTGAATTTCTTTAATTAATTCTTCTATTTTCTTTTTAACCTTTATATTATTAGGATCTAATTCCATTGATTTTTTATAGTTTTCTAAGGCAAGTTTTTTATCTCCATAAAGTAAATACATTTTACCAAGATTATAATAAAGACTTGATGATTTTGGAGATATTTCAGTGGAAATTTTCATAAGTTCAATTGCCTCTTTCACTTTTCCTATGCCCACTAATTCGTAAGCAACAAATTTAAATTCATCTTCAATAAAATTATATCTATCGAATGAATCCTCTTTTATTGAAGAATATTCTTTTAATGCTGTTTCAAAATTATTCTCAAACAATTTTTTTGCCATATAGTGTGCAAGAGATTGTTTTACATATTGAACTTCTTCTCCTAAAAGTATGTCTAAAATAGCTGTACAAAGAAGTTTAAGTCCAATATAATCTGAATTAGTCATAACAACTAAAGACATACCTCGCTCAGGCAGGATAATAAAATTACTTCTAAATCCTGTGTCTAATCCGCTGTGAGATCTCACCTTATTTCCTTTGTATTCCCCCAAAAACCATGCTAGCCCAACTTCTGAAGTGTATCCTCCCCAACCGGTAGAACCATTATTACGCCAAAGTTCTGAATAACTGTGATTTTCTAATATTCTCTTTTCTCCAAATACTCCACTATTCATATTGGCAATAGCATAGTTACACATTTCAACCACATTGGAACATAGGGTAGAACTTGGACCATGAGCACGATTATAAGGAAATACCTCGCCTACTACTCCACCGTATCCATTTTCAACTCCAATAATATGAGGTGTTGCAAGTAATTCTTTTGAAACATCAGGATTAAAAAAGTTACTTTCTTTCATTTGAAGAAGTTCCAAAATATTTGTTTTCATATATTCTTCAAAAGATAATCCTGAAACCTTTGCAATAACATCCCCTAGAATCTCAAAAGCAATATTGCTATAAGCAAATCTTTCTCCTGGTTCCCACATTAATTCTTCATTTTTAATACTTTTAACATATTTCTCTAGTGCATCTTCATCATATTGAGGTTTATCCCATTCATAATCATCTGCATCTGGCATGCCTGACATATGACTCAATAGTTGTCTTATAGTTATATTCTTATACCTATCATCTCTAAGCTGAAAATAAGGTAGATATTCTGTTAAATGCGAATCCAATTTAATCTTACCCCTTTCTACTAGCTGCATTATTCCTGTAGCTACAAAAGTTTTTGAAACTGATGCCATGTGAAAAAGTGTATTTTCATCAACTAGTTCCTTTGTATCAACATTCTTCATTCCAAATCCTTTAGTGTAAAGAATCTCATTATCATAAACTACTCCTACTGCTAATCCTGGAACATTTTCTTTCTCTACATATTCATTTATTATCCTGTCTAAATTTTTTATTATTTTATTTTTAATCTCCATAATCTCTCTTCCTCTCTTTATCTATTCCCATCTAAGTAGCCCTATAAAACCATTGCTATTTCTATCAAATCCAAACTTATTGTAAAAGGACTCTTCCGATGGCTTTGTTATTAAAACTGGATTTAATTTATTTTCATTAAGCAATTCCATCATATTCTCAACGATTTTAGTTCCTATTCCTTGTCCCGGATATTCTTTATGAACTAATAATCTTAAAATATATGCATGTTTAATACCATCAGAAAGTATTTGAACAAACCCAATTAATCTGCCATTGTCATCTCGGGCTGTTATCCATCCCCAAGATAGTTTTAACGAATTCTCTAATTTATCTAACTCCTTTATTCCCCATCCTATAGTACTTAGTAATTCATTTAATTCCACTAAGTCTATTTTTTCATTTCTTTCAATTTTCATATTTTTCCTCCTAGCTTATAACCTTTACTTGTCAATTTATATGCTTATGAATTCTCACTTTTAAGGATTGCCATTATTATTCCATCCTCTAATTTGCCTTTTATTAGATTCCGTTCTCTTAAAATACCTTCCTGTTTAAAATTTAAGAGCCATCCCTACAAATTCTAATAAAATATTTAACTTATGACTTTTCACTTCTGCTATCTCTAAGATATAATTAATTTTTATTTTCAACTTCTCTCTATTTGTTAGCTACAAAAATTACAGCCTCATTTTCTTGATATATATATTCTGCATTTGAGAATCCTGCTTCATAGAATAATTTCATTTGAGTTTTAATAGAAAAAGGAATATCTATGTGATAACTTCCATTTTCATTTTTTTCTACAAGCTCCATCTTTTTATGATATTCTAATAAAAATTGTTCTTCTTTCTCTTTTGAAACTACATAGTCACCTTCAATATACTTTCCACCATCTTTTAATGAATTTCTTATTTTTTTGTAAAGTTCTAGTTTTTTGTTATAAAGCAAGTGATGCATTGTCATAGATGACATTACATAATCATAATAATTTTCTTTAAACGAAAAATTTAAATATGAGTCAATAATTAAATTAATTTGATCGATATATTTTTCATATTTCTTTTTTAATTCTAATAGCATTTTTTCTGAAACATCTATTGCTATAATTTGCGCCTTTGGAGCTTTATTCAAAATATCTTTAATTTCTGCCCCTGTTCCACAGCCTAAATCTAAAATACATATTTGTTCTTCTGTTGCATCTATAGATTCTGAAAGTTTTTTATAAAATTCATCAAAGCTTTCAATACATTCTTTCATATGATCATCATAACCACTTGATCTTACATTAAAAAATTGTGACATTTCTTCCGGTTGCTTTATGATATTATTCTCCACAGTCATCACTCCATTTCTTACTAGTTATAAAATTTTGAGAACCATCTCTACATTTAATAAAAAAATTAAGGATGCAGATGAACACACTATTCATCTACATCCTTTAAATTTCATACTACATATATCTACTGTAATGTTAAAGGTACAACTTTTTCACCATAGTTAAAGCCTATGAGCTTTAGACCTATTTCCCTATGATAATGGTATAAATATATAGTAGAAATACTATTCACTATATACTTAAATCCAATTTTGCACTTTAAAATTTTATTGCCAACTGCCTAAAAATCCTTACAAAATAAATTTCTTTATCCTCTATAAGATTATTAGATTTAATTATGACAATTTACAATTGATATATATATTTAGGCATCTTCAAAAATTAATTCGCCATTATTGTACAAAATATCGCACATTTTTGACTAGCTATTTATACTAAACGCCTTATTTAAAATAAAAAACTGTGTTATCAAAAACAACACAGCTCTAATTTCAAATTATTATTAAATAAGTTAAAGTTAATAAGTCATTATCCTCTAATAGCTAAATTCTACAAAATTAGCTTTGTAATTCATAGTATTAGTATTAGTTTAAATAATAATTATCCTCTATATAACTTACTTCAATATGAATGAAAATTAAAGAATTGTAATTGATGTTGTTCATCTATATAATTAAAATCTTAAAATCCATAGCAAACAAACCTATTTTTTAAAAAAGGTTAAAAAATTCTCGCTATAATTTTATTATCAGATTTTTTATTTACTAGAAGTATAACAACATACTCATCACCATTCTCCTTTCATTTCCAATAATTATATTGTAATATATTATTTACCATAATTCAATAATTAACTTATAATTTTAAGAATCTTTTATTAATTTAAATGTTTTTAGATAGGCCTCTTAATTTATCATCATTTAAAAACATATCCAAAATAAACATGTTCATCTATACACTTTTGAATATGTTTCTTCAATTTATAACTTTAGGCATATTCAAAAAATAAACAAGTCAGTATGCTAGACTATTTTGTGCCATACTGCGTCAGCAGAACCCATTGATAGCTCACTATCAACTGAACCTGCTTCCTTGTCTGACGCAAAATAGTCGTCCCATCTTTGACTTGTTATTTATTTTCATATGCCTTATTCAATATATTTTCTTTCAATATACCACACTTTTCTATTTTCTTTAGTGCCATAGTAAAATTACCTACATCCTTTGGTCTATGTGCATCGCTTCCTACAGAAAATTTCAAGTTTTCTATTTTGCTCATCTCTTTGATACACTTTATATTGGGATTTTTATGAAAATTATTTATCTCAATAGCAGTTTTGTTTTTACTAGCAGTTTTAGCTATAGCTAGTACATCTACATAAAAATTATCATTTATATGGGTAAGTATATCTATGTTATAATTTTTAACAGCTTTTATCATAGCTTCTGTATTTATATGTTCTATTTCTAAATGCATATCTTTGCTTATAATATTTTTTATAGAGATATTTCTTCTTTTCTCATTTCTTAAACTTTCTAGAAATTCTCTATAAACTATATCAAAATGGAATCCTACAAGTAAAATATCTAGCTCTTTTAAGATATTTTCATCTATATCTAAAACTCCGTCTTTATTCATAATATTTGCTTCAATGCCTAACAATATATTTATTTTGCCTCTATATTTTTCTTTCAAAAATTTTATTTCTTCTTTTATTTTTTTAAAGCTTCCAATATCTATTCCATACTCTTTATATCCTGGACCATGATCTGTTATGGCAATGGTTTTTAAGTTCTTTTTTATAGCACTTTCTATATTCTCCTCTATAGTACCAACACCATGACTATATTTTGTATGAGTATGATAATCATCTAAAATTTTCATAATATATTATAGTTCTCCTTCATACCTTAAGGCATTCTCCCTAGCAAACTCTTATTATAGTGATTTTCTAAATTTAAATTCTTAATATTTATATATCCCATAAAACAAGTACATATATTATTTTTACATACCGTAGCCTTTCTTATCTCATTTAAATCACCCTTATATAGGTTTCCTAAAATTACATTATCCTTATAACACCTATGAATTAAGCCATTTCCTTCTACCCAAAATACAGTATCACCTGCTTTACACTCTACACTTCTTGAGCTATAATTTTTCATATTTATATGATAAAGAGGGTCTATGTTTTCAATTTCTTTGATATCTTCTTTTGAATAATAATTTTTCACATCTTTATATGCATTTATCCACAAATAAGGTTTTTTATCCCCAAAATTGTCAATTTCTAATTTAAGCTTTTTTATATATTCTAAATTCTCCTTTATTCCAACAAAGCCTACGGTAAAATCAATACCTATTTCACATAGCTGTTTTACCTTTTCTATAAATTCTTGTAGCTTGACTTCCGTTGGATGATAGGTTGTCCATAATATTAGTTTTTCTTTATTAGCCTTGTATAACCAACTTAAATCTCCACTTAAATTAGTTTGAACTACTACTTCTTTTATATTACTTAAGCTACATAATTCTATAATGCCACTTTTATAATGTTCAAAGTTTAAAACTTCTCCTTTAGGAGCTAAAAAAACTTTAAATTCCTCATTACTATTTTTCATAAAATCTACAAATTTTTGAAATAATTTTTTATCCCTTTTTATTTTTTCTTCATTAATTTTATACTTTGAAAATGGGCAATATTCACATTTATAATTACAATATTTTAGACTATTTCTATAAACAATTGTATATGTCATTTTTTCTACTCCAAAAATTCATTAACTTTTTTATTAACTTCATTGGATATAAACAAGCATCCTATGGCATCAGAATATTTAATCCCCATATCTGTAGGATACAGTCTACTATTATTTGCCTCTAGAAAGCCTCCATCTATAAGCTCTTTTAATTCTTTAAAATCATCTATAGGGTATGTACTAAATCTTTCAAAGTACATATTAATATCTAAGCCACTAACTTTTAATATGGATTTTAAAATATATTTTCTTTTTATTTCTTCCTCTAATAAAACATATCCATATGTTGCAAAATAAAAATTTTCTTCACTTAAATAAGCTTCTATTATATTGTCTATATTACTTTGATTTACTGCATATTTTCTTGAATAATGAACATCTGAAATATAAGATCTTGCTCCACATCCTATACCTATCATTTCACTTTCTTGACAACTATAAGAAGGGTATAGCTTATTTTTCATATCTTCCCTTATAAAATTTCTCATAGAAGTTTGTATATACCCATTTTTGATAAGCAATTCTTTGCCGATATCATACATTTCCATCATCTTATTAAAATCTCTTTTATAGTTATTGTATAGTTTTGTTTTTTCTCTTATATATAATGGATATATAAATATTTCTTCCGGCTTATAGCTTATAACTTTTAACAATGAATCCTTCCAAGATTCTATATCCTGTGATGGAATTCCATATATTAAATCTAAATTTCTTATTTCTATGTCTTCATTAAATATTATATCTAAAGATTTTTCTATGCTTCCCATGTCTTCAAATCTATATATTTCTTTTAATTCACAGCTATTAAAACTTTGAATACCCATACTTATTCTATTTATATTATACTTTTTTAACAAATTCATATATTCTCTACTCATTGTTTTTGGTGATGTTTCTACTGAAAAAAATACATTTTTAAAGTCTATACTTAATTCATTAGCTAAAACCTTCAACAATTTTTCCATTAGATTTACACCTATTATAGTTGGAGTTCCCCCTCCAAATACAACCGCTTTAAATAAGGCTTCTTCTTTCATTTCTAAAACTTCTTTAATAGCTTTTATTTCCTCTATAAGTTTATCTACATACCTTATTATCTTCTCATTATTAACCGCTGTAGTAGAAAACAAATTACAATATCCACATTTTGAATTGCAAAAAGGTATATGTATATACAAAGTTAAATCCTTTGTTTTTCTATTTTTCCAAAGATTTTTTAAATCAATTTCCTCTTTAAAATCTCTATATGCTTTTTTATGTGGATATGAATATATATAATTTTTATATGGATCTTCATTAATATATGTTTTTAGGTTTTTCATTTTAAATTTACTCCTTTAAAAGCCCTTATAAAAAGAAGTGTTTATAAGGAATAGTCCATACTACTTCATGTGCCAAGTTATGACCTTCATATCCATCCTCACCATAACATGTTCCATGATCTGATGTGACTATACAAAAAGTTCTATTTCTTTTTTTCATATAATCAAATAAAGGCTTCAATGCTTTATCTACATATGAAAGAGCTGCTTGTTGGCTCTCTACACAATCAAACTCTGAAGCTAAAATATTCTTTTTAGCATTATATCCATCTTTATTATCCTTGTATTTGTCTAAATAAAAATAGTTTGGTCCATGTATTGCAGAAACATTTATAAATAAAAATACTCTTTCATCTTTTTCTAACTTTTCTAAGGTTTTTATTGCAAAGTCCACTTGATATTCTGTAGAATTTTTGTTTGTAACTCCAAATTTAGGATTCCAATAACTATATTCAAATAAATTTGGTAGATTGCTGCAAAGATTATTAATCTTACTGAAAAATATTACTCCACCTATACATATGGTCTTGTAATCTTTATTTTTAAGTGCTTCAATGAAATTGCCCTCCTCAAATAAAAATGTATTGTCTACATTAAAATCTCTTACCATTTGATTTTTCATAAAAAATAAATTTTCTCTTTTATTTAAAGGTACATACTCACTAGGTGTTGGTAAAAATCCTGAAAAAAAGCTCCAGTGGGCTGAATATGTAAAACTACCTGGAGAATGTCTTTTTTCAAAAGGTCCATCTTTGCATAAGTTAGGTAAATTACCTTTTAAATACTCAGTATTTGCTACATCATATCTTAATGTATCTAATGTAATAAATAAAATATCATCTTGTCCAACTATTTCATTCATATTTACTTTCATATTATCTATCTCCTAATTTAGCTATAGCGCTTTTGATTTCTTTATAATATATGTTTTTATCAGTTCCTATTAAATGATGTAATAAATCTCCAAAGGGATTTACATCTATTATATAGGGTTTATTTCTCTTACTCATCACTACATCAATCCCTGCCATGAATGAGTTCTCAAAGATATTCATTACTCCCTTTGATGCATTTTCTATAATATCTATGGTTTTGGTGTCCATAAACTCTTTACTTTCTTTTCTTTCATTTTTTAAATGTAAATTAGTTATAGGTGTTCTACTAAGTCTTGATAATAAATATTCTACCTTGTTATCTATTACTATAGCTCTTGTATCATATACTTTGTCTATATATTTAGCTTTTGGTATCCAAGCTTCTATATGAGCATCATTTTTTAATACCCAGTCTATCATTTTTTTTATTATTTCACTATCTCTATAGCAATTTACTTTATAGGTACTAAAAAATATATCTTCATTTTTTGAATAAGCTAAAGATGTATATATACACTCTTCATTTAGCCTTTTATTATTTGAATATGCAATTACACCTTCACTTCCTGATCCATGTCTTAACTTTATAAAACATTTTAAGCTTCTATCTCCTGTATCACTTTTGAACTGTTCATATGATTTATAGGATTTTAATTTTTCTGGTAGGTTAAAATTTTTTTCTTTACCACTTAAAAAATTATATGTATGCTCCTTGTCCATCATAATCAAACTTTCCTCAATGTTTATCATTGGAAAAACATTTCTATTGTGATTTAAAATATTTTCAATTTCTAAAAATACTTCTCTTACTCCCTCATACCACTGACTAGGAGCCACTATAGGACATCTTTCAAAGTTAATCTTCTCTATGTCTTTATTATTTAAAATTCCTTTTGATACACCCCTTTTCAAAAAGGATTTATAAATGTATAAATCCTTTTCTGGTGGTTCTATTTTTATTATTGTATTACTTGATAAATCCTTTTGTATGATACTTGAATCTTCTATTATTTCCTTCCATGGAATAACTTTATACTCGGTGATATCCATGTGCTTTAAGCAATCTACAAACGTGCTTATTCTTTTTCCCTTGGTATCTCCAACTAACAAAAATTTACTTTTCATATTTACTCCGTAATAAATGGAGATCTATATTCGTCATCATCATCAAAATATACATCTTCTTGGCTTAAAGAATATTCTATATC
This sequence comes from Clostridium sp. UBA6640, assembly GCF_002455975.1. GTDB lineage: Bacteria > Bacillota > Clostridia > Clostridiales > Clostridiaceae > Clostridium_J. The sequence continues at coordinate 61,620 of NZ_DKLM01000128.1, read as the reverse complement.
TAACTCTTCTAACTTTTCTTCTAATGCCTTTAGCATGTCCTCTTTTATATAATTATAAGTTAAATCTAATTCTTTTAAATGACTAACCTTTTCTATATTATCAAGTATTATTTTAGCTCCTTTATCTGTCAAGGTTCCTAAAGATAAATCTAACACTTCTAATTCTTCTATTATGTCCCCTTCAAATACCTTTTCGCATATTTCATCTTGTATTTCACTATTTTTAAGGCCTAGATATTTTAATTTAGGAAAGTTTTCTCTTTTTGTAAAAGGAATTATGTCTTCTATATTTGCATCAAATCCATAATTGCTATCTCCAAAGTATAGTTCTAACTTTTCAAGGTTTGGAAGTTCTCCTTCTATAATCTCTCCTATAGTATCCTTTGATGTTCCTCCTGATATTACAATTAACTCCTTCAAAGTTTCACTTTTCATGTTTTTAAGGCTTAGTTCTGTTCCGCCTTTAGCTGTAAACTTTTCTATATTAAAATTATTTATAAGTGGCGCTAAATTTCCATTTATTATCCAAGATATCTCACACTCTTCAAAATCCATATCTCCAAAATATATGCTTTTTAAATTTGTAAATTTCTCCTTATTATCAACTAGAAAGCTAACTATTTTATTAGCCTCATCATTAGAATCATCCCAAGCTTCTATCCAATTTCCTATTATCAATTCTTCATTTTCATAAGTACTATAATTGTCTAAGTACTCTTTTATTCTTACTGCTAGACTTTCAACCTCATCATCATAATCTAAGAAAAACTTTGTATCCTCTTTATTCATTACATTTCCCTCCATGTTTATTTCTTTCTGACAAAATATAATTTTATTTAAAACATACTAAAGCTATATTTTAAGAGCTCCTTAAAATATTTTATCATAAGATATAGGAAAAAATAACTAGTCAGTATACCCTGCAAAATAGCAGACCATACTAACTAGTTGTTTTTCTTGATGCCTCTAAATTATATATCTGCACTTATAATCTTTCTATCTTTTATATCTACGCTTATTCTATGCCCTAAAAATATCTCTCCATCATCATATTCTAAATTGATATTATCAATCTTTTTATTTACAACATCTATATGTATGCCAACTAATGTTATTCTATTTATAAAATCCTCAGGAGTAATCTCTTCTTCATTCTCATCAAGCCAAAAGTCATTTTTAAGCTCAATTAAATCACTTTCTTTTATTTCACTTTTTATAACTACATAATTATCTTGGATATAATTTATCTCTTTTTCTATATCTGTGAGAATTTCAGATAATTCCTCTTCTTTATTTTTCTCTGTCCCTACACTTAATTCTACTTTTTCACAATTAAACAAGATATTTGTTCTGTACCAGTATGTACCTAATTTAAGCATATCTTCATCTAATATAAAATCCTTTGATAAAATCTTAATTTTCATAGTATCTCCTCTATATTTATAGATGATTTATTTACTCTCTAGAATGAATTTATAGACTATCTTCATCTTTTTCTATCAATCCCACCAAAGCGAATATACCAAACATCCTTCCTCTAACTTTGGAGCAGCTTTAGGTTCGCCATACATATATCCCTCTCCTATATCATCCAATTGTAGTTCTTTTGTCCAGATTGATATCTCACTTTTCTCTTCCTTTGTAAGTATATATATTCTTTCTGAAAATGGCCATGTATTATCCAACTCATCATATTCCATTATCTCTACTAGAACATCTTGTACATTTACCTTATTTCTTATTTCTTTTAATATTAAATAAAATTTTTCTATTCCTGGATGCTCTAAAATATTACAGCCTATTGATCCTATGTCATCATTTCCTTCAAAAAAATCTTCTAATGAAACTATAGGTAATGATTCTCCTAGATTGTCTTCTTGTTCATATATTTTCTTTAATAAATTTTCTTTCATGCTTAACTCCTATAAGATAAATTCCTTTAAATTATATATTTTATGATTGGCTTTTAATTATTTTTTAAATTCATCTGCATTTCAATCGCATAGCATTATCAATTTTATCAAAGTTAAATTTCCTATAAAATTCATTTTTATCTGGAGTATGTGTGAGATAGATATTTGTATCTGAAAATTCTTCTATTAGCATATTCATTATATTTGTGCCAATTCCCTTATTTTGAAACTCCTCTAATACTAGAACATCATGTATGCTAGTATAGCAATAATAGTCAGATATAGCCCTTCCAAATCCAATTAGATTTTCATTGTTGTATGCCAAAATATAATAAGAATTTTTAAAAGCGCTATATATTTGTTCTTTTTCTCTTTTCCAATTAAAACTATTAAAGATATCTAAGACTTCATCAATATCAAAGCTTTCATTTACTAAATACTTTACTCTCATATTAGCTTTCCTTCCCCTTTAAATATTTAGTGGTCTAACATTTTTTTAATTTCTTTATATGCCATTTTCTATAATTCATAATTATGCGAATATTATGTAATAACAAATACTATTTTAACATTTAATATTTCTATATGCTACTTTCTCTTAGGGTAAAAAATAAGCACTGACATAAAAGTATAATTTTATGTCAGCACTTATAAATATGTAATTATTAGCTGTATCCTCTTTATTTTTCATTTAAAAATATGAGTTTTTAAGATGGTTTCTATAATTTTTATATATTATTGCAAAGTATTACATATAGGATAAGACTTTCTTTCCCATGTACGAGTGCTTTCTATTTCCTCATCTGATAAGTTAAGGAAGTAATCTGAACTTTCATTATACATATGTGTATATGTAGAATCCCAAGTAGCGTCTATGTGATAATAGTTACCGTTTATTTTAACTATGTTCCATGCATGTCCAAGTTTTTCTTTATCCGGTTCTTCTGCATCAATAATATCTCCAATAACAATCTTTGACTCTATATTAACAGCCTTTAAAAGCCTATTCATAGCCTGAGCATATCCTTTGCACATACTAAGTCCATTAATTAACGCACTATATTCATCATTATTTTTATCCCATGCCCCGGAATTAAGGGTATCCATATCATATTCGCAATTATTGACTAGATAATCATATAACGCCTTTTCTTTTTCATACTCTCCCATATCGCCAGTAATTGTATTTTTAACTATCTCCTGAACTTTTTCATTTACTAACTTTTCTTTTCTCTTTAATTCCTCCACGCTATCTACGTATCTAAAATCAATTTTTAAAAAAGTATTAAGTACAGCATATTTGGTAATTGTATATTCTTTCAAATTGCTATTAAGCGTTTCTAATACGTTCTCTTTCGCTATGTTCTCCATAGAATCGCCATAATAGTATATTTTTTCATCAAAATCTTTTACCTTTATAATTATAGAGCTGTCATAATTATTTATGGATTGTTTTACTATATTACAATACTCACTATAATTTTCAGCTTCTACTGAAGTTTTCCCAGCGAGTTCAATAGTAGCATCAAGCACCCTAAATATTTTATTACCTATCAATAAAAATAAAACAATAACTATAACTTCAAATAATTTCCCTAAACTTTTTTTCATCTTTAGTTCCTCTCCTTTAAATATATTTGTATATTTTCTATTTCAATTTTTATATTAAGTATATAAAATGTAAAATATTAACACAGAAAGCTGTAATTTATAATCATAAAAATTCCACTTTAAAACATAAAAGCAAATTTTAATACATATAAAGTAAATTTTATTATACAACAATTAAGTACCATAAGATTTTAACACAAAATATTGGAAAACTTAATAGAAACTTATTATATAAATAAATATTTACAATATGAAGCTATTAAATTTCTCTTTCAACTACCATATAAATTCTTAGAAACTACTAATAAAATTTTTAGTTAAAAATCATTAAAGAAATCACTTATTAAAGGTTGATTTCCATCATAATCGCCAATTATCCATCACCAATTCTTAATTGCTTAACTGTTCCTCGAGGTAATTAATTAAGGCATCTTCAAAAAATAATAGACCAGTATATTAGCCTATTTTCCATCATACTATGTCGTTGAAACCTATACATAGCGCACTATGAGCATGCCCTAACTTCTTGTCTGATGCAAAATATATGGCCCATCTTTAACTAGCTATTTTTTTCATATGCTTAAAATATACTAATATCTTTGGTCTATTATTTTCTTTTATATACCTAATATTTTTATAAATATGCAAAATTTAGTTAATTTTTCGTGGTTTATGTATTAAAATGTATTTATATTGACTTATTTAGGGGAGGTATTTTTATGAAAGCTTTTTATTTTTCTGATTTTAACAAGGTTGGATTGAGGGAAGTTGAAAAACCAACTATTGTAAATGATACTGACGTAATAGTCAAAGTATCTCTTACATCTCTCTGCGGAAGCGATGTTCATATAGTGAAGGGGGCTATCCCTTCAGAACCTGGCTTTATTTTAGGACATGAATATGTTGGTGTAATTGAACAAGTAGGAAGCTCTGTTAAGAACTTTAAGCCTAATGATAGAGTTATTGGTCCTCCTGCTCCATTTTGTAGAGTGTGTGAAAATTGTTTAAAAGGCAATTTTTCCCATTGTGTAAACGGCTCTTCTTTAAATGTTCATGGAAGTAAAAATCTTGATGGAGTACATGCAGAATATGTTAGGGTTCCATTTGCAGATATGTGTTTAAAACATGTACCTGATAATATAGATGATGAAGAAGCTGTAATGGTTTTCGACATACTATCAACCTCTTATTCAGCTGTAAAAAGAGCAAAAATAAAACCTGGAGATAACGTTGTTATAATGGGGGCTGGCCCTGTAGGTCTAAGTACCATTCTAACTTCAAAACTATATAGCCCAAATAAAATAATTTTAGTGAGTAGAAAAGACTTATTTAGAATGAATAAAGCAAAAGAAATAGGTGCTACTCATATAATAAATGCATCAAAGAGTGATGTTTTAGATGAAATATATAAGATTACAGAAGGCAAGGGAGCTGACGTTGTAATAGACGCTTCTGGTTCAGAGATAGCTATTCAACAAGCTGTAGAATGTGCTGGAATTGGTGCTAGAGTTTCTCTTATTGGTATAGGAGCAGATATACTTTTTCCATTATCAGAGATTTTCTACAAAAACCTTAATATAACCATGGGTCTTGGAGATTTAACCCTTGCTTCTGATCTTTTAAATTTAATAGCCTCTAAAAAGATAGATGTTAAACCGTTAATTACCCATAGAGTACGTTTAGATGAAATAGAGAGAGCCTACAATATTTTTGATAAAAGAACAGAAGGTGTTGTAAAAATACTTATAAGACCTTAATCTTCTTTTATAAGCAATAAACCTCAAAGTTAATAGAACATAAAACGTCTTTTTCTATTATTATGTTTGAATTTTCAGAAATTCAAACATAATAATAGATTAGATTTATAAGGTAATTTTTATATGTTTTACTGTATATATAAATAAAGCTCAAAATTACTTAGTTTTTATTTATAAGCTCTACTTAAATTATCAATAATATTATTTACATATTTTCTGCTTACGATAAAATAATATATTATCTGAACTGATAAATATGCTATAAATATATAACTGCAGTTAGCATATAACTTTATGGGCATATCCGTTATTTTAAATGATGTAAACAAATATGCGTAAGCTACAATTCCACCAAAAATTAATGGTGAGAAGAATATTACTTTAAGTTGATTATAAATTATATTTTTAAACTCCGCTTCTCTCATTCCAATCCTATACAATTTATTATATTTTACTTTTTCTTCTTCCATCTCTGTATACAATTTAAAATAAATTATTACAGATGATGCAATGAAAAATAAAAAACTAATAAATACTGCTAAAAAGTTAGAAAAATTTCCACCTTCAACTCTATTTTTATATATTTCAATATTTGAAAATAAAGAAAAATGCTCACTATATTTAGAGTATTCTTCTTTTAATCCTTTAGGTAGATTAGAGTTTTGATTTTGAAGCTCTACTTTAATCTTCTCCACTGTATCACCGGTTTTTCTCCATTCTTTAAATCCTAGCATGTTAAATTCACCAATATATTTTTTATCTATAGTATTTTTTATCTCATTATAATCTTCATCATTTAAAATAATCATATAATTGGACATTGGAAACTTAAGATAGTACACATTATCAGCTATAATGTTCTTAATCTTAAATTTTAAAGTGTTTTTGCTGCTTTCTAATGAAATAGTTGTATCCCCACTACAATTTTGTAATTCTCTATTGTAGCTTAAATTAGCTATAATTACTTCACCATTCTTCAATTGAATATTTTTTAAAAAAGAGTCTTGCTCAAACTCTTTAACTACATTATTAAAAACGCATTTATTAAGCTCTTTTTGTGATACTAAAGCTACATTATTATATCCACCAGATAAATTTCTTTCTTCAGTAATCAGTGATTCAGTGCTATACAATAAAAATGGTAATTTCATATTATCAACTATTGGAGTTTTACTTTCATTAATAATATCATTAATCTTTTCCGTAGATACATTGTTTATTCCTAAAACTTCACTATAACCTATATTATATGGGTACATTTCATCCACTGACCATACGGATATTTTCCCGATTGCATAAAAAATTCCCAATCCAAATATAGTAACTCCAATTAAAATGCTACATGAAAATATTATTCCTTTATTTCTATTAAATTTATGATGCATTTCATTATTAAATAATAAGTGGTTGTGATATATTTTATTATTCTTTTTTAAGAAATGTAATACTCCACTTCCAACCTGACCTATAATAAAATATAGTCCTATTAAGGAGCAAACTATAGATAATGGCAAGTATGGAATTATGTTCTGATCTGGATCGCCCATTGTATAAAATACAATCAAAATACCTGTAATTACAAAAATAATTCCTAATAAAAGTATCACTGGAGTATATTTTACAACCTTGTCACCTTTACGTCCTTCTTTTATAATTTCTGTTGGTTCCAATCTGTTCATAAAAATTATTAAAATAAGTAAAACCACTGTAAATATTAATAAAAATAGTATTGAAGTATTTACATAACTTTTAATATTAAAGTGGTGACTTATCCTATCAAATTTGGAAACTTTAACTGTTACTAAAAAGAAAAGCCTAGTGAAAATACTACCCGAAATTAAGCCCATCATTAAAGACAACATAGCAATAAGTATATTTTCAATTAATACTAATTTATTTAATTCCCATTTACTCATGCCGACTGTAATAAAAAGGCCAAATTCCTTGCTTCTAGATTTTATAAAATAAGTTTGAGTATATATAATAAAAAATACTGCAAACAGTGATACTACTAGTATTGCTAACCATACCACCGACATCATGGATATGTCATCTTTAATATATTCTATAAACTCCTCATTATAATTTAAATCCATCATCATAAATAAAATCATTATAGTAAAACTGTTACATAAAAATAAAGATAAATATTTTTTTATGTTATACCTAAAATTTTTATATACTACGTCCTTAAAAGTCACTAGCTTCACCTCCAAGAACAGCCATAAAATCTAGTATTTCATAAAAGAAATCTTTTTTACTCCCCTTTTTGACTATCTCAGAGTGTATCTTTCCATCCCTTATAAAAATAACTTTTCTACAAAAACTTGCTGCAAAGGCATCATGGGTTACCATAAGAATTGTGCTGTTATTTTTTTCGTTGATTTCCTGAAAGCATTTCATAACTAAATTAGAAGACTTAGAATCTAAATTTCCTGTTGGTTCGTCTGCAAATATAATGTCTGGATTATTAACTAATGCTCTAGCCATAGCAGTTCTTTGCATCTCCCCTCCAGATACATTATAGGGATATTTGTCCATAACTTTTTCTAGTCCAATAGTTTCTATAATCTTCTTAGAAACTTCCTCCATATCTTCTATAGGTCTTTTTTCTAACACCATTGGCAATAAAATATTTTCTCTTAAAGTCAAACTATCCATTAAATTAAAATCTTGAAAGATAAATCCCATAGTTTTTCTTCTAAATTTTGTAAGCTCATCACTAGAAAATGTATTTAAATTTTTACCTAAAAAATTAATAGTTCCTGATGTTGGCATACTCATACCACTTAACACATTAAGTAGTGTTGTTTTTCCACTGCCAGAAGAACCCATAATAGCTGCAAATTCCCCTTTATTTAATTTAATATCTATACCTTGTAATACCTCTGTCTTTTTTGTGTTTTTATCTCCTCCATATATTTTTTTAACTTTATTTGCTTCAAGTATAACCATAGTACCATCCCCCTCATCATCTTCATTTTAGTACTAATAAACATATAGAGAAATCGAAAGAGGTTAAATTTATCTTACATTTACCTTACGCCTATATCTTATGCTGACAACAGTGCCAGCGCCAACTTTTGATTCAATAGTTATCTTTTGATTAAGTTTCTCAGCCACAATTCCACACATATATAGTCCAATACCTGTAGAATTTTTATATATACGACCATTTTCTCCAGTAAAAAAAGCCTCAAAAATCCTATCCATATCATAATCAGGTATTCCAATACCTTCATCAACTATTTTAAGTATTACAAACTCTTCTTCTTCCTCAATTTTTAATGTAATGTATTTAGGTGATTCTTTACATGCAGAATATTTTATTCCATTAGATATAATCTGTTCTATAATAAATTCATTCCACTTTTTATCTGACAATACGAAAATCTCTTTTTCCTCTATTTCTATTTTTGGAAATACATTATTGTAAATGAAATAATTTTTATTCTTTTTAATTGCATTATTAATAGTACCCAATAAATCTACAGAAGTAGGAACATAGTCTTTAGAGAATTCATCTAATCTAATTAAATTTAATAAATTTTGGAGTCCGTCATATATGACCATATTTTCCTGTTTTAAAGAATTAATATCCACTTCCTTCAAGCTTCCATCTTTTTGTTTCTGCAATATTAAATCTATTATTGTTACTGGTGTTTTTAAATTGTGAATTAGTTGAGCTAAAAATTTGCTTCTCTTATTATTTTCTATATCAGCATCCTCTAGCTTCTGTATATACTTATTATGAATTTTATTTATTACTTCATAAATATCTCTTTGCTCATAAGTTGAAAGAACAACCTTCTGACTAGAATCCTCTACAAATTTTTCTAATTGAAAATTAAATCTGTAATATCTATACCACTCTATTAATAAATAAATTACAATTAGAAAGATAGTTATAATCATAGGATATAAAATTTCTACTTCATCCACTGTACTGTAATAAAATAAAAATATAAAAAATGTGTTACAAAGCAATATTATTATGGATAACAACTTGTCCTTTAAAAAATTATTTACTTTTCTCCTATTCAAAGCCTTCACACTTCCTGCTACAATTAATTTTATCTATATCAAGTTTATATCCAATACCTCTTTTAGTCTTTATAACATCGTTAAGACCTAAATCTTTTAATCTATTTTTGACCCTTGTAACATTTACAGTTAAAGTATTATCATCTACAAAAATACTATCTTCCCAAAGTTCAGATAACAATTCCTCTCTTCTCACTACCCTATTGTTATCAAGAAGAATCTTCACTATTTTAAACTCATTTTTTGTAAGCTCAATACACTTCTCATTGAAACATAATATCAAATTATCTTCATCTAAATATAAATTAGGTATATTATTTTCTTTTACAGCATCTTTATTATAGTGTTCATTTTCAATTCTTCTAAGTAATGATTTTATCTTTGCAATGAGAACATCCATAATAAAAGGTTTGGTAATATAATCATCTGCCCCTAATTCAAGCCCCATAACTTGATCCATAGCTGTATCTCTTGAAGATAATATAATTATTGGCACATTGCTTTTTCTTCTTAAAGCTCTGCACAGATAAAATCCATCATAATATGGTAAATTTATATCTAAAAGAATTAAATCTGGATTTTCTCTTTCTATATGTTCTACAATATTTTTAAAATCATTGCTTTCAATCGCTTCATAGTCATATTTAATTAATTCATCTTTAATCAATGTCCTAAGTCTTAAATTGTCCTCAACAATAAATATCTTATACATCAAAATCCCTCTCATTAATCTAGCATTTTATATTTTTTGAAATGCTGTATTTACTTCCCTATAATGGATTAATAACTAACATTTTCTAGTACCATTTTAGCATTTAATGTTTTTATATTACATATCTTTAATTCTAAAATGTCTATTAAATACAAAAATAGGTTATTAGCATTCGATAATAACCTATTTTTTAGAATATAATTATTTAATTGATTCTGCAAACTTTATTAATTCATCCCTTGTAATTCCTCTACTACTGATGGAATATATAACACCATTAGCTTCCCAATCAATTCCTTTACTATCAGATCTTACCCCATCAGACATTATGGCATCTGCTCCATTAATTTTTATTTCTTCTATATTACTACCATTAGATGAAAATCTAGTTTCTTCACAAGCAAATCTTTGCTGCATAAATATATGTTTTCCTGTTTTTTCATTATTAAAATATATGGTAATATATTTACTATCTTTTACAACTTCTGTCTTACCCTTAAAAAACTCTGCTCTATCAAATTTATATCCCTCTGGTAAATAACTAGGAAGAATAACATTGAAACAAGTGTATTTATTTAATTCATCAATATCTCTAACTTCTAATGTTCTTTCCTCTACTTCTCTAACAGTTTCTATTTCACCGGTTCTCATATCAAAATTATCTATTTCTTCACCATCAGCTGTATAAAATTTTTTCATTTCTTTTGTGAATATTTCTATCAAATTTCCATCCTTATCAAACAATTTTCCTTTTAATTTACGTGGAACAGGCATAGATTCTACTTCTAGCTTATGATCTTCATGTTCTACAAATTCAACATGTTCTAAAGATATAGATTTTATTATTTTTTCTACAAAACTTTGCGCAAAGGATGTTTGTGATAAAGTAATAGTTACAATACATGCAATTCCTAATCCTGCTAATCTTTTATATAACTTATTTCTTTTTGATCTCATAATAATATTTTCTCCTTTATACTGATTTATATTTTCAAGTAATTTCTTAAGCACCGCTTCTTTATTGCTCTCTTTACTGAAATCTTTATCTGCTAAAATCTTACCTAGTTCTAAAAGCTCATTGTATTCTTCAAAATCTGATTTACTATTCTTTTCTATACCATTAAAATAGGCATCTATTTCTGCAGAAAATTTATCTTCAATACTTTTCTTGCTCATATTTACTCCTCCCTTTCCAACTTCTTTTTCAACTTTTTCATGGTTCTATAAAGTATTACCCCAACATTGCTTTCTGTAATTTCTACTATTTCTGCTATTTCTTTATTTTTTAAATTTGCACCAAACTTAAGTGCCACAATATTTCTTTCCCTTGTATTTAAAGTATTTAAGGCCATTGAAAGTTTATTATTAGCCTCTGCTGTAAGAACCATATCTTCAGGTGTCTTTTCTCTTGATATTAGATCTTTAATACTATCTAGAGAAAATACTTTATGTTTTTTTACAGTTCTAAAATAATCATTTACTATATTTCTAGCTATAGCAAAAACCCATACTTCAAAGGGTGATTTACTTTCAGAATACATATCTATGTTAATCATTATTTTTTCAAAAACTTGGCTTGTTAGGTCTTCTGTTACATACTCGCTATTAACCCGATAGTATATATAGTTATAAATTCTCTTATAATAAAGCTTAAAAATATGAGCAAATTCTTCTTCATATAAATTTTCATTAATTTCTTCTTTATATAAAATATCATCCAACTCGAGTTGCTTCATCTTTTTAAACCCTCCTCTCATATTTTCTTTAGGTACCTAATTTCATATGTTAATACGGAAATACTTTTATTTCATTACACATATTTATAGTTATTTAATTAATTATTATTTCTTTCACTTCAACATTAAAATATATTTTTCCTTGTGCATTAAGCATAAAAAAGCCATATAAGCACTATTTTTTAGCACTTATATGGCTTTAGATTAAAGTCACCAACTACAATGTCTGTTAGGAAATTTTTATTCCTTCTGCTTCGCATCTTAACTTATAAAAATACTTAACTAATTCATGTTCTTTTTCTATTATATTTTTCATATTTTCTAAAGTTCTTTTTCCTACTCTCCTATCTATTAATGATAATATTTTTATTATCATATTTGTTGAATTTAAAGAGTGTTTTATAGGATTATTGAGATATTCTTCAACGGCATTAAAGAATTCATACTGCTCAAAAATACCTTCTTTATTTACTAATTGTCTTGCTTCTTCGTTTATCATTCTGCTTTCATTCGAATTATATACATCACGATCAATATATTTTGATCTTTTTAATTCTACTTCTTTTGTTCTTGTAGCAGCTTCTCCTTTGAGGCTACACATATTAAAAACTTCTTTCTTATCAACTGTAATATACGCTCTTCCCATTTCGTCATGGGCCTTTCTGTAATTTGTAACAAAGAATTCTACTCTACCCTTTAATGTTTCACATACAAAACTTTCTAAATACTTTTTAGTTTTACTCCACATAATACTCACTATCCCTAATATATTTATTTATTTTACAATACGCTAATATTCTTAAAAAGTAAATAATTTAATCTAAATTTATGATACCATTTATATTAGATTAGCATTTTAGAGTTCACATATAAAAAATTTTATTATTCTTGTATATTCAAAAAATATAAAGGAGATGTATATTATGGATATTTTAAATAAAGCAGTATTTTTAGATATGCAAGGTACTTTAGGTGGAACAGGGGTAGATGATATTAGAAGTTTTGATTTCTATCCTTTTTCAATTGAAGCTATCAAAAAATTAAATAAAAACGGTATTCTGTCCATTATTATAACAAATCAAAGTAATATATCAAGAGGCTATCTTTCACAAGAATACTTCGATAATAAAATGAATTTTTTAAAGAAAAGATTAAAAGAAGAAGGAGCATATATCGATGGTGTTTATTGCTGTCCACATACTCGAGAAGATAAGTGTAATTGTAAAAAACCATTAACAGGATTAATTGATATGGCTGTTCAAGATTTTAACATTGATTTAAAAAATAGCTTTGTAGTAGGAGACATGGGAATGTCGGATATTATTTTATCAAAGAAAATTGGAGCGAAAGGAGTTCTAGTATTAACAGGCACTGGTAAAGGAAGCTTAACAGAATTTAGAGATACTTGGATTAATTATGAAGCTGACTATATTGCTGAAAATGTTCTTGAAGCTGCCAATTGGATATTGAATCTTAAATAAATCTCATAATTTTTATCCTTTTTAAAAAAAGTATCATGTATAAAAAGGAACGTTCATGCCTTATCAAAATATTATATTAATTTTCACAGCAATATGACATATGACATGATTTATCTTAATACTAAAAATATAAACAAAAATGTTCCTTTATTTAATATTACTGCAGTTTGATTAAACTTAGTTTTTAAGTATTAAATTTCTACACATTCATTTTTACAAATTTATATTATAAATTGCAACCTTTAATTGCCAACTATCTTTATCTAATGTATCCATTGGCTCGTCCATTATAATTAATTATGATACTTCTATAAACTCTCTAATTTATAGAAACTTTTTGTTTTCACCTTCATATATATTAGTGATATAAATACATATATATGTATTTACTCTATGGCAAAGTTAAACAATGCTAGTTTTATGATATTACTTTTTCCTAAATAATTTTCTAAAGTACATCTTTAATAGAATTAATTAAAGAGTTTATAGTTTAATTTTATANNCTTGCATTCATATAAATCTTTAAAGTAATTAATTTCTTAATATCTCAACTTGCGAAATTTTACAATTCTTATACTTTTTATTATAAAATCGTTTTGAAAACAATTAGATAATATGAGATATAACCTAAAATAGCCATTAAATTACATGTAATTACTTGAAATATATTCAAATATATGGTATATTATGTACAAGCTAATGTTCTTATATTATATTTAATAAAATATAATATAAATAATTATTTTATTTTAGGAAGGGGGATATAAAATGAAAGTTTACGGAAAGAATAAAAAAACTCAAGTAGTACCAGCATATGTTTGGTATAACGGTGACCCTGAAGGATGTAGATAACAAATTTAAAATTACAGAATATTAAGATTTATTAAATAAAGAAAACACCATAGTAAGTACATGCTTTGGTGTTTTCTTTTTATAAAATAACT
>NZ_DKLM01000128.1:793-47379 GCF_002455975.1 Clostridium sp. UBA6640 | reverse complement strand
TAAATAACTTTGAAAGCAGGTGCTACATGATAAACTTAAATGATAATAACATCAGTTTTTCTAAATATGTAAAGTTTATGGAAAATAGAGATGAATTTATAATAATAAATGGTGATTCTGGTATATGGTTAATCATTAATAAACCTATGTTAAATAAAATAAAATATTGTATAGATAATAAGGTAGCTCCATTAAAATATATAGATAGTTTAGAGAGTATAGCGGAAAAGCAGGAATTAGCGGAGGCTTTTGAAATTCTATTTGATGAGGAGATCATTGTAAAGTCTAATGAAAAAGAAGAAATTAATATAAGTGAAATTGAATTTAAAATAACTAATAAATGCAATCTTAAATGTCTACACTGTGCCGCTTCTTCTGACATAAGCAACATAGATACTTTATCTACTAATCAAATTAAATTGATTTTAGATAAGATTTTTAAATTGGATATAGACACTCTACTTATAACTGGAGGAGAACCTCTAATAAGACAAGATATAGAAACTTTACTTCCGTATATTCGAAACAATTTTAAAGGTGTAGTAAATTTAATAACAAATGGAACATTAATTGATAAAGAAATGGCTCATTTATTAAAAAAGTGTGTGACCGCTGTTTCTATTAGTGTAGATGGTTATGACAAAATCTCTACTGATTTTATAAGAGGAAAAGGCGCTTATGATAAAATTATACAAGCTATAGATAATCTTAAAGAAGCAGGATTTAATAAAGAGACTATAATTCTCACAATGACAACAACAAATCAAAATTTAAACCATGAAAATGACTTTAACTCATTATGTGAAAAGCTTGATGTTACTGGAGGAGTTAGAAAATTTGTACCTCTTGGTAGAGGTTTTGATAATTATAGCAATCTTGGAGTTGATAACTATTCAAATCTGAAATTAGATAACTCTAATGATTTAGAAGAAGTCAGAGAATGTCTACAATGTAATATAATGTGCAGAGCAGGAACTGGTAAACTTTCCATTAATGATTTAGGAGAATTACATCCATGCCTTATTTTAGATAATAAAGAATATAACTTCGGAAATATTCTAAATGATGAGCTAAATGAAATATTTGCTTCTAAAGAATATATGAACTTTATTAATAATAAAGTTAGAAAAAGTGTTGTTGATGATATACCTAAATGTAAAGATTGTAATGTAAGGTATTTTTGCATAGATAGATGTTCAGGTGTTAATGATTTCTATTATAACGATAAAGAGTCCCTTGAAAAAAGATGTAATTATTTAAAGCCTTATTTAAGTAAAGTTTTATGGGATGAATAGTTCGATTATAAAGCCTTTTCTTGTTATTTACTAGAAGAGGCTTTGCAATTTATAATAAATAAATGCTACATAAATGTGAGAATTGAAGTTTCCATTAGAAAAAAACTTCAATTCTTATTTTTTCCACATAAACTTTGATTTAATTACTACATTATCAATAGCTTTTAGCCATTTAATTTTATACTGAAATTGTTTAATATCGAAATTATAAACTAAAGTTAATGCTTATAATATAAAGATGTATGCTAAAAATTATATTTAAAATATTCCTTAACGAAATTAGCCATAGGATTTTTTTCATTTTCATCTTCTATATAATCTAAATCTCCATCATAGAAATACAAATATGCTATACTTTTTTTCTCTTCAGATACTCCAATCATTCCAAAAGATTTAGGAAATTCTGTGTTAGAAGTACCCTCTTTATCTATAACTCTAAAAGTATAACTCTTTACTGAAAACTCATATTCAGGAATGTAATATTTGCTTTCATCAAAATAAGAGCTGACTTTTTCATCTAAAAAAGTATATTGTTCACCTAATTTCTCTTTTTCACTTTCGAATGTATCATCATCATAGCTCACAATAAGGGCAACAGAATGAGCTTTAAAAATTAACATGGACTTTTCTGTATATTTGTATTCTATATCTTTATATTCAGGTAAATCTTCTAGATCTGGCATAATGTCTTTTGCCTTTGAATCAATTGGTGTCCCACTCTTAAGATAATTTTCGACATTTGCACTTGAATTACTACAACCAGTAATACAAAGAATACAAGTAATTGCCAGAGCAATTAAATATTTTTTTCTCATTTTAAAGTACCTCTCTTAAAGCAAATTAGCCTTACTATTGTCAATAAGGCTATAGATTATTATACATACATAAAATAATCTATACAAATACGAAAACTAGCCTTAACCATTTAAATTGCTAGGTTAAGGCTAGTTTTATAGTTAGAAATAATCTATCTGTTTATTTGCTGAAAATATTGAATTCACAATTCACAATTGCGAATATTTTTCAGCGTTAGCTTTCAATTCTTATAAATATTACTTTCTTATGTTTTTTTCTTCTAACATATTAATGATTTTTCTAGATACTTTATACGATTCACCAGCTCCAAAAACCATAATTATATCTCCACTTTTAACTTCATTGACGATTTTATTACATACATCATCATAGTCTTCTATATATTCTGCTATATCTGGATTTATTTTATTAACCAATGTTTCTACATTTATTGGCTCAATATTTTTATTTGCCTCTCTTCCTAAAAATGGTTTTAAAATAATAACTCTATCTGCTTTTTTTAATGCTTCTGCAAATTCGTAAAAGAATAACTTTATTCTTGAAATCTGATGTGGCTCAAAAATAGCAAAAACCTTTTTTCCTGGATGACTAACCTTAATTGATTCTAATGTTGATGCTATAGCTGTAGGATGATGAGCAAAATCATCATAAATTTTGACTCCTTTTATATCTCCTATCAGATCCAATCTTCTTCCTATTCCTTTAAAATTTTTAAAGGAATCCTTTATTACTTCAATATCAACGCCTAATTCTAAGGCAGCAATTAATGTACCTAGAGAATTCTCAATATTATGCTTTCCTATTAATCCTAATTGAAATTCATATTCTTTATCTCCATTCGTTATCTTATATGCTGAGTATTCAGGAGTAGCTGTGCCTAAAACTGCTTTATATTCTTTATCAAAAGGAAAATCACACTTATTATCTATATAATATCCTATAACTCTTACTTGTTCTTCTTCAATCCAATCTTTTAATTCATGCAATATTTCTTTAAGGGCTGTGCTCTCCTCATTAACAATTAAAATTTTAGGTGTTTGAAGCTTTTTTATAAATTCTTTAAAAGAATCTTTAACTTCATCTAAATCCTTAAAAAATTCTGGATGATCCATTTCTACATTGTTTATTATGGCTATGGAAGAATTATAATTAAGAAAATTATTATTAAATTCATCTGCCTCGCAGATAAAATATTTTGAGTTTCCTATCCTATATCCTCCACCCCACTTTTTAAAAGTTGTCCCTGCTTCAACAATTGGATCCAATCCTGCATTTTCTAAAACTAGTCCCATTAAAATTGTAGTTGTGGATTTACCATGAGTTCCTGCAATAGAAATAACAAACTTTTCATTTTGGATATATCTAGCTGAAAATTCTTGCCACGTCATTAAAATGCCTCTTTCTCTAGCTGCTATAATTTCTGGATGATTAGGTGAAATATCTAAAATAGCAGGTGAAATAGCCAAAACATCAATGCCTTCTATATGTCTTGAATCATGCCCTTCTTTAACTTCTATATTATTTTCCATAAGAGCATTGCTATAGTATCCTTTTACATTTAAATCACAGCCAGATACCTCAAATCCCATATTTTTAGCTATAATTGCTATAGGGGCAGCTCCACTTCCGCATATCCCCATAAAGTGTACTTTAATTTTATCTTTCAATATGAATCACTCCTATTTTTCCTATCTTTTATTCTTGATTTAGTTAATGTTTTTATGTCATCTACCAAATTAATATCTGGTAAATCTTCAAGAGGTACATTACATATTTTAGGTAAATCTTTATAATGTATAACAATATTATCAACTTTAATATCAGAAACGTTTTTAACAAAGTCATCAGTTAAATAACCCGCTATATTTAATTCTATATTATTTCTTTCAGCTATAATTGAAGTTTCCTTTATAATTTTTATAATTGCAGGATGAGAAGGATTATGATACATAGAACCTCTAAAAGTTCCTAGTGTTAACATGGTTAAATCATTTATACCTATTGTTATATTTTTAATTCCGCACTTTATAAACTCATCTAATTGAAAGAATACAGAAGGTATCTCTAACATTATTCCATATTTACCTTTAAATTTATATTTATTAATTGTTTTTATTATTTCTTTCATCTCTTCTATATCTTTTATATATGGAAATAATATATTTAAATTGCTATGTTTATGTGATAATTTACTAATAATCTCTATTTCTTTTTCAAATGGTTTAAGATATTTAAGTCCTCTTCTTACACCTCTAAGTCCTAAGATGTAGTGCTTTTCTTCAATAGCACTATCTACACCATCTAAAACATTTACTTCTGGAGTAACTAACTCTGCGGTCCTATACCAAACAGGTTTTTCTTTATATTCACTGCATATATAAGAAACATAATTATAAATATATTCCTGTGCTTCGGACGTTGTAATATACTTCTCTATTTTACGCAATAAGTATTCACTTCTAATCATCCCTACCCCTGCAACTAAATCATTAATATTACTTATATTTTTTTCTCCATTTAAAGCTAATAATGTATTCATTCGTCATCCCTCACTTATATGACCTTATCCTTTATTTTAAACCTTTATAAAATTTTTTATTTAAAACCAATTTCTGAAGAGGATAGTTAAATTCAGTTACAAGTTCATCTTCCTCAAATCCATACTTCTTATATAATGCTCTTGGTGCAATTCCTTTTATATCATTTGCTCTGTAGGTTGTAACTGTTATATATGTATTATTAGGAAATAATGATAACATTTTTTCTATCATCGCAGATGCTATTCCTTTTCTACGATGATCTGGATGAACTGCCATAAAAGAAAGGCATTTAGAATTATAAGAAAATATTATAACCCCAACAACGTCACCATTATACTTCACGCACAATGCAGTTTTTCTTTTTATATTTTTAATTACAATTTGTTTATAACCATCCATCTTCTCAGCTGTCTCTAATCCCGGAAATTTATCTCTAACAATATGAACCATCTTAATCCATGAATCTATATCATTCATTTCTGTATAGCATAATGAATGTTCATCACTTAACATATTTATTTCTCCTTTAATTTACAATATCCTATAAAACATGTACTAAATTATAATAAATCTATATGATAATTGTAATATTAATTTCTATTTCTATATAAAAAATGTGAATAAAGGTAGTATTAAAACTATACTTACTATTATTAAATCATATAATTTAGTTTTCATATAATCATCTACTACTATTCTATTGTCAAATTCTTACTGAAAACCAATGCTAACTATAATTATCTCCAATTATTTTTTATTGCTACATTGCTTTAAGATATTCCATAATTTTTTCTGCTTCTTCTTTGCAATATTCAAATTTAAAATGTTCTGACACCTTAGAAGCAATCTCATGAAAAAATTTACACATTTCAAATAGCTTTGCCCAGATATCATCATATGTACCATTAGGAAATAAATTTGTAAATCTGTCCATCTCCTCATCACTAAGATATCTCTTAAAATATTTGTAGCATTTCCCTGTAGAAACTGAAAAATCGTATTCAATTCCAATTTTCCAATTAAGCATCTTTAAAAACATATCCATTTCATAACGTTCCATAAATGACTTAACAAACATCAATTCTTCTCTACATAGTCCCTTTGCAACATTTATACTTAGCCACCAAAATTCATTGCAGCAATCTCTAAATTCTTCTGCTGTAGGTTTTTGAATATAATAGTAATTGCCTACTTCAATAGTATCTAATCCCTCTATTCCATCCTTATCAAGTAATATAATTCTAGGTTCTTTATCATATATTCTTCCCTGAATATTTTCAATGTCTACAAGAGTCAAATCAATTCTGTTCCCATCTTTAAATTGCATTAAATATACAAAATCTTGATTACTGCTATAATCATATGGATGGCTGTACCAATCATTTGGTTTTTGCATAATTAATCTATCCCCAAAACATTCCAACCATTGCTCATTGCTTGTAAAAGATTGAATATTTTTCACAATATAGACAATATCAAAATCTGAATATTTATCATGCGTCGCATTAGGATCTACTCTTGAACCAGATAAATATACAGCACGAATTCTATCATCATTCTTTGCTACATTCAATATTAAATTCATCATTTCTTGTTCACTTCGCATATTTATTGTTCCTTTCTTATCATATCTAGTGCACAATGTATTAGTCCCTTGTAATAATTAAGTTATAGAATACATATAAATAATGTAGTCTATAACCTAATTATTTTTTAATTACAATTTGATGCACATTTTAAGAAAAATCTAAAACATCATCTATCTATGTCCATCTAATCTAGCCTTAGTATATCCCATATATGTCATTGTTGAACTATCAGATATTTGAGGCATTTCAAATTCGCACTTTTTATAGAAGTCATAATTTTCTGGAGTTGTATGAGCCCACCAATTTCCATGGGGTAACTTTTCTAAACACAGGTCCACAAGCTTTTTACCTATGCCTTTTCCTCGATACTCTTCTTTCACAGCTAAGTCTTGGATTGTTGCAGTCATAACTCTATCTGACACAGCCCTTACCATAGCTATCATATCTTCCTTATCCCAGACAGTGAAAACCCATGATGAATTTTTAAAGCAGATTTCATACTTTTCATCTTGCCATAGCGGTTGACTTGCAGACACCCAACCAACCTCATTGTACATTTTTTTAATCGTATCCCCTTTAAGCCCATCTGCTCCTTCTCTAATAATCAATCCCTTATAATATTGATACATAAGTACCTCCCTAAAATTAATTTGGATGCAATTTCCTACAATTACCCACTTTATATCTTTTCATATCTGTTTATCTCTAAGTTCTTCAATTCTTTTCTCAGCTTCCTCATTATAAAAGTCTATAATCTTTTCTTTGCAATTTCCCATAAAATTGTATTTATCAATTTCATTCCTTGCTACCCATTTAATCTGCTCTATCTCCCCATTTGCTTCTACTTCACCAATAAGTTTACCTGTATAAACAATTAAAACATAGCGATTATCTGAATCAATAACATATACCTTAAATAATTCTAGATCACTAATAGCACAATTTAATTCCTCTTTGACTTCTCTTCTAATACATTCTTCTGGACTTTCTCCATTTTCTAAAGTTCCGCCTACTGTTTCCCAAAATAACGGAAATTTACGTTTTGTTTTGCTTCTTTGTGCAATCAAAACTTTTTTATTAGTATCATATATTATTACTGAACATCCAATAATAGTTTCCATAATTCCTCCTGAAATTTCACATTCTCTCCCCCAATTACTAATTAAGAATGTAAATTTAAAATAAGCCTTATAATATATAAGTCTTTACTTTTCTACTGTATAAATTAATTGTGGAATTATACGTCCTTTTTTTAGAAGAGACTCTACTTCTCCACATGGTATTGCTCCCATTTTGACATAAAATTCTTTAGCCTGTGGACTTGTTACTATGTCAAAGTCTTTAATACCAAGATTTTTACAATCGCTAACTAGATAATTCCATAGTAATTTTCCATATCCTTTACCTATATATTTAGGCTCAATAAAAAAATACTCTAAAGAAGTCTCATTATCCTTGCATACTAAGCCATAAAATCCAACAATACTGTTATCTTCTTCTATAAGAATAGTTGGATTGTTTTTTATAAATTCTTCACTTACATTATAAATGGACTTAAACTTATCCATATAATCAGAATCATATCCCCAATAGGCCTCGGATTTAATAGCTATGTCAGTTAGAATTTCATATTCATCTGCCTTAGCACGTCTGATGTTAACCATAATGTTAAAACCTCCTTCATAAAAGTCATTTGTCATTCTTCAAACTATGCGACAAATACCCAATTATAGCTTTTCTTCTATGTCAAGTATCCATCCTTCAATATCCTTAATAATTTTTTCAATACTACCCTGCTCAAATGGATTTTTCATATTTCCAGCTTTAAGAACTTCAGTAAATGTCAAAGAACCGCCTGCCTTACACAGATTAACGTAATCATTCCAAGTTTCCTGTCTATTAATATTTGATTTGCTCCAAAATTCAAATGCAACAACTTGAGCTAATCCATAGTCAATATAATAAAAAGGACCCCAAAATATATGTGATTGACGGAGCCAATATGCTCCTTTATTTAAGTATTCATTATCTTCATAGTTTCTATATGGAATATATTTCTTTTCTATCTTACTCCACATGCTATTTCTCTCTTCAAAAGTTGCTTCTGAATTTTCGTATATATTATGTTGAAATTCATCAACTGCAGCAATATATGCAAGTAAGAATAATGCACTGCACATATGTAGGAACTTATATTTATCTGCACCATCATCAAAGAACTCTTCTAACCATGGTTCAATTAAAAATTCCATACTCATGGAATGAATTTCTGATATATCTTCAGTTGCGATTACATACTCTGGCAGGTCATAACCCCTACATAAATAACTTTGGAAAGCATGTCCTACTTCATGAATTACTTCATTAAAATTTTCCATAGTCCCATTGTACTTAGCGTAAATAAATGGTGATTTGTGTTTAGGCATATACTCACAAAAACCACCAGCTTCTTTATTTTTTCTGTCCTCAATATCTAAAAGTTCTTTGGCATTCATATATTTAAAAAATTCATCAGTTTCTTTTGATAATTTCTCATACATTTTTAGAGTTTTGTCCACGATAAAACCAGAATTCCCTTTTATTATAGGATTTCCATCTTTGAAGAATATAGATTCATCATAATACTTGATAGAATTAATTCCCAATCTTTTTCCTTGCCTTCTTATTAACTCAACATTAAGTGGAACCACATATTCTAATATTTGCTTTCTGAAATTAGCAATCATTTCTTTGTCATAACCAATTCTATTCATTCGCGAATATCCCATTTCAATAAAATTCTTATAGCCCATTTTTAAAGCCATTTTATGTCGTACCTTTACAAATCTATCAAAAAGTTTTTGCATTTCATCTTCATATTTAGCAAATAATTCTGTTTGCGCCTTATAAGCATTCTGTCTAATATTTCTATCTTCATAGCACATTAAAGGATCAAAATCCCAGCGGCCAAATTCCTCTCCTTCATATATTGTTTTAATTGACTCACCTAATTTAACGTATTCCGTTATTAACCTTTTTTCCTCTTGTAATTCTTCAAGTATTTCTTCAGAAACACATTTCACCTTTTGATTGGCTAAATCAAATATTTTATCACCATATTTATTACGTAGTTTATCCTTATATTTTGAATTGGTTAATGCTATATAAAAATCAGAAACTAAATTTTCTAAAATAGGTTCAGCTTCATCATAATAATCAATTTCTTCACAGTAAAACTCTTTATTTATTCCTAAATTTTTCCTTAGCTCAGCTAATACCTGCATGGTTTTGAATTCATCTCTTATAGTATTAATGTCGTTTATAATCGTACATTGTTCCTCAAAGGAATCCATTTTATTAAAATTCATTATCAATTTTTGTATTTTGTTCCTAACTGCATTTATATCTATTCTTTCATATTTAAATTCACTAAATTTCACTTTGTATTTTCCTCCTCAAAATAAATTGTTGAACATATTTTTCTATATTGCATTCTTTCAATAAATCATAGTGCCTTTATGAAAATTTGAATAATATTATTTAGCAACTTAGAATTCAAATTTATACCCATGCTTGTATATATTTGGTTATAATGCTTTAGCCATTCATTTAATTCTGTTTTTTTATATTCTCCATCTGTAAAATTTATTAGTACTAACCAAGTTGGTATTTTAAAAATTTCATTCATAAAATACAAATATGCTATTCTATTCCCTAATTGATAGTAGTTCTTTGTCCAGTCATTAGTTTCAATTCCGTAGTACTCTTGAGTTCTACTAATAGATTTTTTAATTTTATTAATGCTTTGATTTGATACTGCCTTTAAATCTGATTTAGTTTCATCTAAATGTGCCTTTGCTTCTACAAGTAAAAATCCTTTTTGTCCATTAATTCCATTAACAACTGCTAATCCATCCCATTGTGGCCCGTTCTTAGGCCAGAACTCTCTAAGATTCTCTTTTGCCTTTTTATACCTTTCATCTTCTAAACCTAATACCTCTAAAAAATCATCTCTATATTCATAAAACTCACCTTTTGAACATTTCTCTAATGGTGATTTCCACTCTATATTGGATTTATTTGCAGCAAATATTAATAATGATGGTGACGCTGCAACTATCATTTCTGATAATTTATCTTCTGCATTAACCATATACTGCTGTAGATATAACCTGCTTCCTTGTGTAGCCACTCCACAATTTTTATTAGTCATTTTTATCTTCCTTTCATTTAAATAACATATTTCTATCTGAATTTTCACTATTTTTATATGCCAAAACAAACACCTGCTATTACATAGATTACAATAGTAGGTGTACTATCCATAGGCCAGCAATTATCATATTGCTTAATAATTTCATCTACTTTATTTTATTTTTATCTTCTCTGTCGTAATAGCTTCTCGATTTTTAATACTTTTAAATATATCCATTATTTTCTACAATACTCTGTTAATTCCTTTTATTTATTAACCTTTAAGCTTTAATTTATAGCTTAATAAAGTAACCCTAGGATCCAATAAAAAGTTCTTCCCTATTTTCTTTCTGACTTCCAACTATGACTTTTCTGCCATTAACTACATAATATTTTTAGTTGTGTACACTTAATCCATAGCTTATATTGATTTTCAGCATCGCTTACATAATCTTCTTTAATTGTTTTTTCATACAATAAATCATTTTTAATATAAAAAAAGAAGTATGATTATTTTCTATAAATTATCATGCTTCTCTTTTAGATCTCTTTATCTTTTTTCTTATAACCCCTACTAAAATTTACACACATTCTGATTAAATTAAATCCTTTATAGCCTTAATGACCTCTTCTGGATTGTCTTCATGAATGCAATGACCACTGTTTTCAATAAATTTAATCTCGCTTTTATCTGATAGCTGCTTTAATTCCAAAGATAGATCTCTCCATAGATTTTCGATGCTTTCAGCTTCTACTCTAGGTATTCCGTCAGCTTTTATACTCTCATTGATGTTATATTCTGTATCTCTAACTAATATTTTTAAAGGCACCTGCGGGAAGCTTCCTGTATCTTTAATTTTTCTTACCCCAATTCTTAAGTCAATTAACTCTGACAATGTATTCCTATACAATTCTGGATTTACTAAAAAATCTAAAATTCTATTTTGGACCTCACTTGGTAATTGTAATTCTTTTGCTGATAATGATGGTTTTAATTCATTTTCTAATTGTTCTTTTGTATATTTAGAATATCTTGTCCATTCTTTTATAAATATATCATCTCCCTCAGTTTTATCGGATACAGGTAGATGTAGTTCATTAAATTTGTATCCATCTACTGAAGAAGAATCTACCAAAACTACTCCGCATATTTTCTTCGGATATACCCTAGCAAAATGTTGAACACACAATCCTCCATATGAATGTCCTACTAGTATAATATTCTCTTTAATATTAAGCTTTTCCAGCAAAGCATGTAAATCCACAGTTGCTATTTCTGTAGTGCTTGATTCTATGTGAGCATCACTGCTTCCGTAGCCCGTTCTATGAAATGAGACCACCTTAGCATACTTTGATATCTCATTTGCAATAGATAACCATGGATAAAAACTACATCCCATTCCTGGTACAATAACTACGGTCTTCTCCCCAGTTCCTTCAATTAAACACTCAAGATTTATATCTCCAATATTAATTAACGCTATTACCTTCACCTCCATTTTACTGAATATACATAATTTTCATTTATCAAAATTATACCATATAGAAATTTTAAAAGTAGTATATTTCTACTATTCTTTTCTAGCACATACTTAGGCATCTGAAAAAAATAATAGACCCGTAGTCTATATTCTTAATCCCTTCTTCTAATTGCTTTATTCTCTCTCAAATTAAAGTTGATAATTATAAAAAGGCTCTTTGATAGGTAAATTTCAAACTAAGTTGATTCTGACAAAACTTTTAGATGTCTGATATAGTAGTATAATATTGGAAGGAGGGATTAACATGGATTATCTGAATACTATATTTGAAGCGACGGAGTTTATACACAGAAACTATGACGAAAATATCTTAGTTTCTGATATAGCTGAATATGTATATCTTTCACCATCTTATTTCTCAATGGTATTTAGAATTATTACGGGTTACACAGTGAAAGAATATGTTAATCAATACCGTTTATACCAAGCAGCAAAGGCACTTAAAGAAAGTGATAAGAGAATCATTTCTATAGCCTTTGAGTCAGGCTTTTCTTCTCAGCAATCACTTACTAAGAAATTTGTACGTCAATACAAAATTCCACCGGCACATTTCAGAAGAATAAATCCACCTATTGATCCTTTTCCTCCAGAGAATTTATTTATGGAAAGAGGTATAATTATGGATTTAAAACAATGCTTCGAAAATGTAAAGTTTGTGACAAAAGAAAGCTTCCTAGTAGTAGGAATTGAAACTGACATTGACTACAATATAGGTACTGACAATATAGGAGATTTGTATGACCAATGGAATAATGAAAATTTGGTAGAATTAATTCCTGATCAAGTAAACTATCCCGTAGTATATGGTATGACTCATGAATCGGGAGAAAATGACACAGCTAAATATATGATTGGTGTAGAAGTTTCTACACTTGACAACTTGCCGACTGGTTTCATTGCTCGTAGATTCGACACTTGCGAATACGCAGTGTTTGATACCACCCTCGGCATGGAAACTAGCGGAGAATTTTGGAAATATTTTTATAAGACATGGCTAAATGAGCAAGGTCTGGAACAACCTCAAACAGTTCATACAAAGAACAAATATGTTTACACAAAACTTCCTAATTTTGAGGTGTACGATGCTAATTTTAAAGATGAATCATCTATGATTAAGATTTACGCACCTATTCTAAGAAAATAAAGGATTTGCATAAGAACCTTCTAGCTTAGAAGGTTCTTTTATTTACTTTTAAACTTGCGACCCCATATATTAATGTATTAATATATTTTAAATTCTACATCTTACTTTAAAAAACTATCTTAAAATAGAATTTTGAGATATGACCCTTTATAACTAATAACTGGGAGGTTATCTTTTAAATTTTTCCATTACAATAAACTTAAAATCCTCATCTTCAAGATATTCACCACATTTGTTGAAATTAAGCTTATTGAATAATTTTAATGCAGCTGTATTACTTTCTCCTGTTTCTATATGTATTCTATCTATATCCATATTTTTAAATATATAATTGATAATAGTACTTACTGCTGAATATGCAATGCCTTTACTCCAATATCGTATATCACCTAACTTAACACCCATTTCTCCTTGTTTTTTTATCTTATCTATACTAAAAAAGTTAACAAATCCTATAGGTGTATCTTCATTGTTAGTTATAATAAAATATTTATATTTTATGTTTTCTACATTATCACTCATTACTTCTTTGTCAAATCGCGTACAGTAATCATTACATTCTGCCATTAACTCTTTTGCATTTCGTGGAATAGGCTTTGGATCATGTTTGTTTAATTCTTTATCTACTGACCAGTAAAATAGCCTTATAACATCATCTTGACGTATATCCCTTATATTAAATTCATTGCTTTCATAGTAAATCATTGTTACTCCTCCTCATATAATCCCTAATTTTAGTTTTATATTGTTTTTAGCAAGTTGTCTATTCTAAATTAGAATCAAACTTTACCAACTATATCCTATTAAGAATTAGACTTTACTATGCCATATCCCTTTAATTCTTCATAGAAATTATTTACATATTGCACAAATACAGATTTATCTATACTTGGACATTGACTAGAAAACTCAAGTATAATATCCTCTTTTATATAAAAAGAGAAAACCAGAATCTAATTCCTGATTTTCTCTTATTATATTAAACTAATATCCTATTCAACTGTTACTGATTTTGCAAGGTTTCTTGGTTTATCAACGTCGCAGCCTTTTTCTATTGCCATGTAGTATGAGAATAGTTGTAGTGGAATTACTGTGATTACTGGTGCTAGTAAATCCATTACTTTTGGTATATAGATTGCTGAGTTAACTGTTTTCTGTACTTCAGAATGTCCCTCTTGTGCTATCATATATACCTTAGCTCCTCTTGATACAACCTCTTGAACGTTGCTTACTATTTTATCGTACAACACTTCTTGGGTTGCTAATGCTATTACTATAGTTCCATTTTCAATTAATGCTATTGGACCATGTTTTAATTCTCCAGCAGCATATGCTTCTGAGTGAATGTAAGATATTTCTTTAAGCTTTAATGAACCTTCCATTGCTACTGCATAGTCAAGTCCTCTTCCTAAGAAGAACATATCCTTTTGCATAGATGTTTTTGAAGTCATTTTTTGTATTGCTTCTTTACATTCTAATGCTTTTTCTGCCTTTTCTGGAAGTTCTAACATTGCAGCTTTAATTTCTTCTATTTCCTCATTTGATAGAGTTTCTTTGTTTTGTGCAAAGAATAATCCAATTATATACATTGCTATAAGCTGAGTTACATAAGCCTTTGTTGATGCAACTGCTATTTCAGGTCCTGCCCAAGTATATAGAACGTCATCTGCCTCTCTTGAAGCTGAACTTCCTACAACATTTGTAACAGCTATAACTCTTGCACCTTTAGATTTAGCAAGTCTTAACGCTGACATAGTGTCTGCTGTTTCTCCTGATTGGCTTATAACTATCATTAATGAATTTTCATCTAAAATTGGATCTCTATATTTAAATTCAGATGCTATATCAAGCTCAACTGGTATTCTAGCAAGCTTTTCTATAACATATTTTCCAACTACTCCAGCATGATAGGCTGTTCCACAAGCAACTATATAAATTTTATTTAATTTATTTATTTGCTCTTTAGTTATATGAATATCATCAAGTTTTATAGGTTGTCCTAAAACTATTCTTGATGTCATTGTATCTTTTATTGCCTTTGGTTGTTCGTGTATCTCTTTTATCATAAAATGCTCATATCCGCCTTTTTCAGCAGCATCTGCATCCCAAGTTACATGATAAACTTCTTTATTTACAACTTCTTCATCTTCAGTTATTATTTTAACGCCATCTTTAGTTATAATAACAAATTCTTTATCTTCTAATAAATAAATATCCCTAGTTTGGTTTAAAACTGCTGGTATATCTGAAGCTATAAAAGTTTCATCTTCTCCAAGACCAACTATAAGCGGGCTATCTTTTCTTACAGCCACCATCTTATCTGGCTCATGAGTTGTAACAACTCCTATTGCATAAGCTCCTTCCATTTTGGAAACTGCTTTCATTACAGCTTTAACCAAATCTCCATCGTAGTAATAGTCTATAAGTTGAGGTATTACTTCTGTATCTGTTTCAGATGTGAATTCATATCCTTTTGATATTAACCACTCTCTAATACTAATGTAATTTTCTATAATTCCGTTGTGAACAACACTTATAGTTTTCTTTCCATTTGAATGTGGATGTGAGTTGACATCTGATGGCTGTCCATGAGTTGCCCATCTTGTATGTCCTATTCCTATTGTTCCATGAAGAGGACTATCCTTTAATTTTTCCTCAAGACAAGAAAGTCTTCCTTTGCATTTTGCTATTTCAAGATTACCTTCTTTTAAAATAGCAACTCCTGCTGAATCATAACCTCTGTACTCCAGTTTACTTAAACCTTCAACTAATAACGGTGACGCTTCTCTTTTTCCGAAATAACCTACTATTCCGCACATAAAATCTTCTTCCTTCCATATTAAAATATTTTACACAAAGATAAGCAAAGGTCATTTGTCACAATATTCAATAAATACCATAAAAATAGAACCGTTTCCTTATATTGCATAATAAGGTTTTAACACCAGATTGATTTGTAACAGAAATTACTCTCTGCTTTTGTCAATCGTTAACGGTAGTGCGATACCGTGGGGCACCCGCCGAAGATTCGATACTCCCCATCCTCGTCAACTTATAAAAACTTTATAAGTTCTGGCGCTTTAAAAATCTAAGATTTAAACTAATTAAATCACAGTTTATTATATTCAAGTAATTTAAAATGGTCAATGTTAATTTATGCCAACAAATATTTACCTCCTAAAAATAATATTATTATACATTATATTTACGAAAGCAAATAACAATTTGTTCAAGATTGAAGATTATTTTTGGTGTTATTTAGTATAACACATAAGTAACATGAGGCTTACTGTAAATTAATTAATACTTTAATTGTACTCTGTATCTCCATCATATTAGTTAAATTCATTAGGCATTGCTCCGAATTTTACTGCACCTCAGGGGAACCCTNNCCCAGAGGTGGAAAAACTAGCATCTTCATGCTAGTAAAAATTAATCTCCATATTAATTACCTAACTGTACCGGAGAACAGCGTTCGCTATTATATCAATCTATATCAATCTATATTAAATTATGATTCATAAACAAAAGAGGACTGGCGAACACTGTTCGCCCCTACAAAAATTTCTTTTCAAGTTACATAGTAACTTCTTATAAAACAGCCTCTTTCACATTTAACTATAATATTCAATTTTACTATTAATGTATTATTTATTTCGAAATCATTGTAGAGTTTTTAATCTTTATTTAATGTTTCCTTTCATAAGATCTTCCCAATACAACCACTTAATTGGAGTTGGATTTTCTATTACTATTATTGATTGAAAATAATCTGTCGTTGCACCTTTATTAGCTTCAAAGAGCTTTTCATCTACATATACATCTAAAAATGAGAAACATTCTTTAAAAATATTCTTTTTATATGGACTTTTTTTAGCATCTAATACAATTATTTTATTCCCATTTTCTATCCCAGCATCTTTTAAAATATTTTCTAACTCTGTAGTAATACTATAAAAATGCATTGGTGATAAATCACTATAATTATAACATTGTCCTTCTTTGTATATGGTATTTATACTATATATTTGATCTTTAAAATTAGGATCTTCTTTAATATTTGCGCCTAAAAACTTAACATTATTAATTTCATTTTGATAAACATGGTCTATACCATAATGACAATAATACTTCCCACCACCAAAATGCTCGAATATTTTCTTAAAGTTCTCATAATTCACTTTATCTCTTGCTTCATAGAGCTCTTTATTAACAGTTATTCCTCCATCAATTGTATATCCTAACTTAGAACTATTTTTTAAATTATTTACTATTAACTTAAGATTAAATATTTCTTCACCATCTAAGTATTTCGCATATATATCTTCATTTACTTTTAGATCCTTCTCCAAATCTTCAATGGCTTTAGAAAATTTGCTGCTTTTTTCTCCAATAGTATCTTCCTCTTCAGAGCATTCTAAAATTTTTCTCATTTTATCTAATTGTTCTTTCGGCATTTCCTTATACTTTTCTAATATATTTTTAAAATAATAAGTTACTCCTTCAACACCTTCCATAACATCTAATCCAACTATAGTTAATTGCTTTTCCTCTGGTAAATCCTTATTTTTTAAATATAATTTTTTCATAAGTGCCTTTGTAGACTCAGTGTTCATTTTCCCTACAATTCCCCATTGAAAAATATCATCTAATAATTTTTCATCTCCACTTTGTAAATATTTATTAAAGATAAGTCCAGATGCATGCCCACATTCCATTAAAAAATATTTTAAATCCCAATTATCCATTAAATAATTTATAAATTTATATTGAATATCTGTATTTTCTTTAACTCCATGGGTCTCGTTTGTAAAGATTACGCTTTTATCCTTTATATCTTCCCATATTAAATCTAAATCATTATTATCATTAATATCATTAAGTTTTAAATCCCTACTGTTTTTCTTAATATAATCAATATTATCCATAGGGCGATTATAAAAAATAATTCCTCCTGCTAAAATACATATAAAACATATAATATATATAATTTTTCTCTTCAAAACCTTCTCCCCCTTAATTTTTGATAGTATACATAAATCTAATATAATTAATATTTTATGAATACTTTGTCCGTTTTTTATCTTTTTTGTAAATATAGTATCTTTTTTAATCGCTTACAAATTTCATAAATAAAATACGCAATCTTCATCATATTACAACAATTTATATAAAAGCATGGAAATAATCTTTGTAAAAAAGAACCTGTTGCCTTTGACTACAGCTTAGTCATTTTGCAACAGGTTCTGAAAATATATTATGGAACTGGCGAACACTGTTCACCCCTACAAAAGTATATTAAAGAAATTAATTTCTTAAGAATTAATTCCAACCATAATTGTCAATTATCCATTCTCAAATCTCAATTGATTAACTGTTAGTCCTAATATAAAAAATATAGCTGCAAATAGTAGTAACACTGCAGATGGTATATATATTGAACTTATGCTGCCCCCTCTAGAAATTAAGTCTGTCATTCCTTTTATAACCCATCTTTGTGGTACAAAGTTGGATATGGTTATCATTATATCTGGCATTATTTCTATTGGCCACATACATCCTGCTAGTAGTGATGCAGGCATAGTAGTTAAGGGTGCTAATGCAGAAAGCTGAGCTTTAGAGTCTACAAGAGACGATAGGAAAATTCCTAACCCAATTATCGAAAGAATAAAGGTAGAAAACAATATAAATAATCCAAGTATAGAATTTCCCCAATTTATATTAAATATATATCTGCTTATGATTATTAATAGGCCAACCTGTATCCATCCAAGTATAAAGTTACCTAAGACATGTCCTCCAAGAAAACTATACTGTTTTGTTGGGGTTGATTTTATTCTATGCCAAGTGTTAATATCCTTTTCTTCAAGTATTGCCCCTGAATCTCCTGATAGAAAAAGTCCTATAAACATTACTAATATGCCTAAAGATGAGTAAGATAGACTATCAATATTCTTTTCTTCATTTTCTAGAGTACTTTTTATAGAGTATTTTATTTTTGGAGAATTCATATTATTTAACAGTGAAGCTTCCATAACTTTTTCACCATTTATTCTCTCTTTATCATCTATATTTTCAATTCTATATAAAATCGAAGACACAGCATCTTTTGCTTTATATTTAATGTTAATTTGATATATATAATTATTTATAATAGTAGTTATTGAAGCTGTGCTTTCATTATCTTGAAGTTTTAATAGCTCAATTTGAATCTTTTCTTCCTTTTCTATAGAACTAGAAAGCCCATTAGGAATAATAATGCCCATAGCAGTATTGCCATCCTCAACAGTTTTCTTTGCTTTTTCATAGTCGCATTCTGTTATTTCAAATGCCTTGTCATTTTTAAGCATAGTAATAAGCTCCTTTGAATAGTAACCTTTGTCCATATTTGTTATAGTTATTGGGTAATTTTCCTCACTTTTATCTCCTGATCCAAAGCCCCAAACAAGTATTATTATGAATATTAATGGAGCAATGAACATCCATGATAATGCAGTCTTATCTTTAAGTGTAATTTTAACTTTTAATAATGCTATATCAATAAGTTTCTTCATATTATCTCCCCCTAATCAAGCTTTAGTGTTGATATTCCTAATATAAGAAATACCATACCCATAATAAATAAAATTGTTGAAGGAAGAAAAATTGAGCTAACACCATTATTTAGCATAAGGCTTAAATATCCTCTAAGCGCCCAATTGTTTGGGGTTATTTTTGAAACAGCTTGTAATGTTGAAGGCATTAAAGATAGGGGATACATATTTCCACCTAAAAAGGACATTATCATTATTAAAGCCGGATTTATTGAATTAACGGCCTTTGAAATTTTAAACATAGCAGCTAATAGCATGGAGAATCCACAGGATGCAAATATCATTGAAGTTGAAAGTATTATTAACCCTAAAATAGAATTGCCCCAACTTACTTTAAATACAAGTTTTGTAAATACTATTAAAATAAAAACATCTAGCACACCAATAGCAAAAAGTCCGAGAAATTTCCCTGCAACTATAGTTCCTTTTGACACTGATGAACTCATAAGTCTTAAAAGTGTCTTCCGATTTCTTTCTTCAATTATTGAACTTGTTCCTATCATTCCTACAAATAATATAAACATTGCAGTCATTGCTGCAGAATAGTATTGAATTGCAGACAATCCACTACCACTTTTAAAACTGCTTTCTTTAAATTGAATTTTATTACTTTCTATAACCTTCTCTAAATCAG
The DNA here is from genome assembly GCF_002455975.1 of Clostridium sp. UBA6640. Taxonomy (GTDB): domain Bacteria; phylum Bacillota; class Clostridia; order Clostridiales; family Clostridiaceae; genus Clostridium_J. The sequence continues at coordinate 27,054 of NZ_DKLM01000128.1, read as the reverse complement.
GTACAATCATATATCCGTTCATATTATAATCTTTAAGAACTTTATCTGCTGCATCAATTGCTCCCTGAATTGAAGAGTTTATACCTGTATAACTTTTTACTAAACTTTCAATTATCTTACTACTAAGTGGACTTCCTGGATCTGTATAGATTTCAATATTAGTTTCCTTTCCTTCCCTTATAGATTTTGAATACTGTTCTGGAACTATTATTAATACAGGTATATCGCCATTTTTAACTTTATTTCTTGCTATATTTTCATCTAGTTCTTTTATATTAACTATAGTTTCTATATCTTTAGATTTTAAAAATTCTTTAAAGTGTTTTCCATATTCTTCTTTATCTTTATCTACCACTACAACATCAAAAGGCTTCATGATTAATTTATCTTCATTGAACATAGTTGATAAACTCATACCAAGAACAAATATTAAAACTATAGGCATAAGCATTATAATACCTAATGCTCCCTTATCTTTTGCCGTTATGAGCAAATCTTTAAAGGCTATACTTAATATCTTCATATCTGTCCTCCTAATCTCTTAATGCTTTTCCCGTAAGATGTATAAATACACTTTCTAAATTTGGTTCTTCAATGTTTATAGATAATATCTTTATCTCTGCCTTATTAGTTATAGAAATTATATCTTCTAAAAGCTCGCCATTACCTTTTGAATATATAGTGATATCCCTGTCTTTTATAATTAGCTCTTCTACGGAAGGAAATTCTTTTATTGTTTCACCTATCACTGGAGTAATTTGTGATAATTTAATTTCTATTTTTTCTTTATTAATTACAGTTTTCTTAATATCATCTTTATTTCCAAAAGCTATTAACTTTCCTTTATCCATTATTCCGATTTGATTACAAAGATACTCTACTTCTTCCATATAGTGGCTTGTATATATTACAGTCATACCCTCTTGATTTAACTTTTTTACTGTTTCTAGTATATGGTTTCTTGATTGTGGATCAATACCTACTGTAGGTTCATCCATAATTAATATCTCAGGATTGTGAAGAAGAGCTGCTCCAATGTTAATTCTTCTTTTCATACCACCAGAATAGTTTTTTATCATTTCATTTTTTCTTTCTTCAAGTCCTACTATTTGCAAAACTTCTGATACTCTATTTTTCAAAGCCATTTTAGGCACTCCATACATTTTCCCCCAAAACATTAAGTTTTCTTTTGCACTCAATGTAGGATATAAAGCAATATCCTGTGGAACGAGTCCTAGAATTTTTTTAACAATAATATTTTTCTCCACAACATCATTACCATTTATATAGATATTTCCGGCTGATGGTTGTAAAATTCCTGATAGCATAGATATCGTAGTGGATTTTCCTGCACCATTAGGCCCTAAAAGACCAAACAACTCCCCCTTTTCTATATGAAAACTAACATTATCTACAGCAGTATTGCCTTTATATCTTTTTACTAAATTTTTAATCTCTATAAAGCTCAAAATATCCCCTCTCCCCATAACTTTTTCTACTCTATCTAAATTATATGAAAAAATTCTTTATCCTAAATCTACATAAGGTCATAATTTAGAATAGAAAAACCATGACCTAAGTCATGGTGACAATTCAGGATTAATACTTTGTTCTCCTGTAATCTTATAAGTAATTAAGAATTAAAAATGAAGGATGAAGAATTTATGGATATTTCTTCGCAAAAGCTAAGAAATTTATAATTATTACTTTTTCAAATTACTCCGTAACTTTTTATAAAAACTAGCAATATAAAATTGCTAGTCAAAAAAATCTATTTAAAGAAATTATTTTGCTAAAAAATAATTTCACCCACAATTGTGCATTGTGAACTGTGCATTGTGCATTGATTTAAGTTGTCAATTTTCCATTCTCAATTCTCCATTGANNGATTAAGTTCCCCAGAGGTGGATTTAAAGATATTATACAAATTTGTTTTCTGTAACATAGAGGGCTATTTGGGTACGATCTCTTAAGTAAAGTTTACTTAGTATGTTAGTTATATGATTTTTAACTGTTCCTTCAGATATAAATAATTCTGAAGCAATTTCTTTATTGGTTTTTCCTTTGCCTATTAGCTTCATTATTTGAAATTCTCTTGCTGTGAGGTCGTTTAATGCCTTATTTTCACCTTCATCATGTTTGTTATGATTACCTAACTCCTTTACCACTTTTGCTGCAACGTCTGGGTGGATTAGCACTCCCCCCTTAGCAACAATTCTTATGGAGTTTGCAAGTTCATCAGATTGGACATCCTTAAGTAAATAACCTTTGGCACCGGCTTTTAAAGCTTCAAAAATATAAGTATCATCATTAAAAGTTGTAAGTATTATAATTTTTACATTTGGATATTCTTCGCAAATTTTCTTTGTACCTATAACTCCATCACAAACAGGCATTCTTATATCCATAAGCACTGCATGAGGCTTTAAGTCTTTTACCATTTTATATGCTTCATCACCATTAGATGCAACGCCAACAACTTCTAAGTCGTCCTCCATACTTAAGATGAGCTTTAACCCGTCCCTTATTATAGATTGATCATCTGCTATAACAATCTTTATTTTATCCATAACTAATCCTCCAAAGGTATTTCTATATATACTGTAAATCCATTATCATATAAAAATTTTATTTGTCCTCCAAGAGAATGTACTCTCTCTTCCATAGTTCTAAGGCCTACACCTTTTGTAAATACGCCATTCCCTTTTCCATTATCCTTAATATTAAGAATTACTTTGCCACTGCTAAAAATTAAATCTATTAAAACCTTATCTACTTTTCCATGTTTCGCTGAATTTGTTAATGCTTCCTGTATGGCTCTAGNNTAACTTCGACCGTTGGAGACAACTTATATTGATTTCTAGAAATCTTAAATTCTATATCAATCTTAGAACTTTTCTCAAAATTCTTTATAAGCTCTTCTATAGCATGTATTCCTGCAAGACTTTTGCTATCTGAAGGTTTGATAGCTTTAACAGACCTTCTTACCTCAGATAAGGAATCTCTAGCAAGCTTTGCTGCCTTATTTAGCTCTGTCTTTGTTTTACCAATATCTTTATCTATTAATTTATCACATATATCTAATTCCATTATTAAAGCAGTAAGACTGTGACCTATAGTATCATGAATTTCTCCTGCTAACCTATTTCTCTCATTTAATACAGCAATATTCTCAACTCTTTTAGAGTATTCAGTAAGCTTTTCATTTGCACTCTCAAGCTCGTCTCTAGATTTTTTAAGTTCATCATATAATCCTTGTATTTTCTGCCTCATTACAATTTCAATTCTCATTAAAGATGCGGATGATGACATAAATATCATAATGGAAGAATTTAAAATAAAATCTTTAAGAATAACTTCTAAAGTGTTAGGTAATAAACATATAAACATTCCAATATATATGGGAATAGATAAATAAAGCGCTTGCTTTAATTCTAAAAGCAAATATAAATCTATATTTATTATATAAAAATATACAAAAGCAATTGAATTATTACCATATTGCATATATATAACAATTAGAATTTCTACAAGTGCTGATAATATAAAAAGAGAAGGTTTATATATAAATTTACTTACTCTAAAGGAAGAATTTATTAAAATTATTATAAATAGAAAAGAAAACATTACTAATGTGTTTATATCTTTATTCATGATAACTAGAGATGTTATAAATACACCTATATAAGTTATAAATCTTGATAAAAGTAAATAAAATAAACTTGTTTCTTTCATGAAAATTACCCCCAGAGCTTCTAATTTATATGATAATTTAATTAGAATAAATAGTAAATAAAAATCACTCTGTTATAATTTATATAAAAAAGTGGTATCTAAGAACCTCTTAAATACCACTTTTTTTAAATTTTATTAAATTATTTATTAATATCTCTTATTATTGTTTCCATCGCTTTTATTGCGTCTTCTTTGTTCATGTAATTAGTGGAAGATAAATGTATCTTAATTTTTTTATCTGGCATATATAATTCAAGGCATTCGCCATCATCAAAAGGTGTCATAAATATTCCATCATAAGATAAAATCTTTACTTTTTCAAAATTTGAAATTGGTACTGATATATTGCCACTATTATTTTCATTATATTTTGTTATATCTACACTAATATTATTTATACTCTTAGAAGATGTTGCATCAAGGTTTTTATCTATATATAAATAGCTGAATTTTTCTTTAGTAGTATACTTTTTATATTCCATACTATCCAATTGTATTCCTAATAGTTCATGTAATTTTATAATTGATTGCTCTTTTATATATTTCTCTCCCTCTTTTACAGTATCATATTTTTTCTCAGTAACTACTTTTAAATTCTTATTTCTCTTTATTTCTCTTATTATCTTCTCTACCATTTTTATTACTTCATCTTCAAGATTTTTATCTAAATTCTTACTTAAGTAATTATTAAATTCTAATCTTATTTCTACTCCTTCTTCTGGAATAGGTATAATTATAAATTTAGAATTATACGGATGGTTTTCGTACTCAAAGGTCCCATGTTGAAAAGCACCCTCATAAGATAATACCTTAACCTTTTTAAATTTACTATTTTCTTCATAATAAATAGTACTATTAACAGGTCCTTTATCGTATTTTTCTATTAAAACATTTATATTGCCATAATCCTCTAAGTCATCATTTATTCGATATCCATTTGAAAAAAAATATTGAAAAACTTTGCTATCGTTATATTCATAATATATCATCTTATCTAATTCTAAATCTCCAAGCTTATACAATTGTATTATTGATTCATTCTTAAGGTATTCTTCTGCTCCTTTTGAATCAAAAAATCCTTCTGCTCCTTTTAAATCAGCATTAATATATTCTTTTCCACAGATTGGTCTAAACCGTTTTATTTTTTCATATTCACTTACTTTTATTTCTTTACTACTTTCCGTCCAAGCCTCTATATCCTCCATATTTTTAAAAGTTTGTGATATTCCATCATTTGTGACAGTTATGCTTCTTACCCATTGTTCAATAGCGTCTACTATAACTTTGTTATAAGGTAATACTATTATTAAAACTATTATAGCTGCACAAACTGCTATTAAAGATTTTTTATTTTTTCCTAATTTTTTATTTTTAAATTGCACCTCTTCTTTATTTATTAATTCCATTACATTACTTCTAAAGTTTTCATCTGGTATTTCTTCCTCAAATAGTTCTAAAAGTTCTTCCTCAAGAATGGCTTCTTCTTCAGAATTTATATCATATGTTTTTTCTATATTAAATAACTTCTTTATAAGTTTTAATTGTCTTTTATCATGCATAAATTCTTCACCTTCTTTTCATTATTCTTATTTCTCATGGATATAAGTTTTTGCCTAGCTATATAAAGTCTTGATTCTACTTTACCTTTTGGCAAGTTTAAAACTTTTCCTATATCTTCTGCAGTTAATTTTTCTACGTATTTAAGTAATATTAAAACTCTATATTTTTCAGGCAAGCTATGAATTAATTCATATAGTTCTTTCATGTTTTCTTTATTTTCGATAACCACTTCTGGTGTTAAACCATGGATAAATTCTTCGTCAATTCTTTCAAAGCTTTTAGCTTCATTGCTTTTTAAATAATTAAAACTGGTGTTCTTAGCTATAGTAAAAAGCCAAGTTATAAAATTTTTATTATAATCAAAACTAGATAGATTTCTATATGCTTTAAGGAAAGTCTCTTGAGTTAAATCTTGAGCTATATACTTATCCTCTATAAGTTTACATATAAATCCATATACTTTTTTATCATACTTAATAAGTATTTTTTCAAAATCGTTCTTATTTCCCTCTAATATTGATTTGATGATTTCTTTATCATCCACAATACCCCTCCTCCCAAAATTTATTAATTTGAAAAGCCTTTCATATAGTAATACAACTTTAAAGCTTAAATTTTGGAAAAATAATAAAATTTTATGTATTACAGCTATTAATTTAATCATAAAAAAAGATAGCCTCTTTCAAGACTATCTTCTATTGCTATTCTTAAATCCCTTTATTCCAATTCCATATTATTAAATACAGCTTTTGCCCATATCATAAATATGAAACATAAAATTGTGAGATATATTAATGCTATTATTTTACCATAAATAATAGTGAATGCTTCACCAATGTAAGCTGATGTTACTCCAATTATTACTCCACCTAAGGCTAAAGTTATAACCAAAAGTAAGGAATATATAAGTGGTTTCAATTGTTTTGTTAATATATTTCCTAAATACTTAGCAAATACTATTTCATTATATCTTAAATAATAGTGAAACATTGAATATATAGCTATGTTCAATAGCATATTAATTATACTTATCTTAAATATAACACCAGGAAGGAAGAAAATTATTAATCCATTAAAAGCAGTGGTTAAGTTATCAAATAAAGTACTATAAAATAACTTATTAAAATTACTATCTGGAATTAGATAAATGTAATGCTTTCTTCTTTCTGACCCTACTAATCCTGACATTGTCATTATAAAAGCAAAATATATATTTATTCCAAGTGCCATATCGAAGCCGTTTTCTCCTGATTTATATGTTGCTATAATAGTAATTAGTGTAAATCCTAATATTTTTAATCCTTGAGTATATACTCCACGCTTTTTAAATTCTAAAATCTGTCTTTTAAAGATTGTTGCAGCACCACTTTTGCTGTAATTAACTTTAGCTTCTCTTAACATTTTCGCCTTTCCCTTTTTGGTGAAAACATTCATTTGTTTACCATTTTTAACAGATTCCAGTGCTTCCTCGAAGTCTTCCGCTCTTTGTACCATTTCTTCTGTGTATTCTAAGTTCATTCTATTTATAGTATAGATTATTACAGCTATAAATAATAAAAATGCTCCTATGAAAATAATAGTATTAACTTCAAAACCAACTAATCCACCCTTAACTATCTGCATATTCCATCCTAATAATGGAACATAATATAAAAGATTATTATTAAGGGTATTTACAAACGCTTCATNNAACTAAATCCAAATTGCATAACAAGAATTGCCCCTAGTATATATGCTATATACTTAGTTATTTTATTTACTATAGGATATTTGGTATTTAGAGATATTAATAATACAGACGCTGTACTAGTTGAAGCTAAACAAAAAATTATTGATACATAAATGTTTATTAAGCCTGTATCTTTTAAATTAAATAAATTCACCAATGTAGCTGAATTAAAAGCAATCATAATAACAAATATAAGTAGCTGTGTCATGTTTTTAATACAAGCATAAACAATTGCCTTTTGCGGCTTAATAGGAGATGTGAATACAAAGTTTACATCACTTTTTCTAAATAAGCCTTTACTATCTCCACTGCCAAATAAAGCCAATCCATAAAAGAAAATACAAACACTTGATGTTATAGCTAAAAGCATTTCTGGCGACTTATAATCCCCTTCTCTTCCACTTTTTATTCCTGCAATTATTGCAAAGGCTAATAATGCCACATAGAAAAGCATCCCTAAAAGCTTTAAAGGTTTTTTAACCATATCCTTAAAGAAATTAATAAAGCTTCTATAATGTATATAAAGTAATGGTTTCATTTATCTCACCTCCTACTTCTCTTCTGCTTCTTCACTGCTTTTTTCCGTTACTCTAAAGAAAATCTCTTCTAGGGATTCTCCACCTTCTTCAACTTCAGATTTTAACTTAGACACTACAATTTCACCCTTGTCCATTATTAAAGCTCTATCCCAAAGTTCATCTACAGAATCTATCATATGAGTTGAAATAACAATAGTACAACCATTATCTTTTAATTCTTTAACAATTGCTTTAATCTCTTTTATCGCCTTAGGATCAAGTCCTATCATTGGTTCATCAAATAAAACTACTTTTGGATTTGTAATTAGTGCACAAATAACTGAAACCTTTTGTTGCATACCTTTAGATAATTCTCTACCAAGCTTACTTCTCTTATCCTTTAAATCAAATCGCTGAAAATATTCTTCCATTTTTTCTTTATAATCTTTTATTCCATAGGCCTTAGATACAAACTCAACATGTTCCTCTATTGTCAACCAGTCATATAAAACCGGCATTTCTGGAATAAAGCCTAAATCCTTTTTAGCCTCAATAGATTTATTATCATACCCATTTACCTTAATTTCTCCCTTAGTTTTTAATAATCCTAAAATTGATTTTATAGTGGTTGATTTTCCTGCACCATTTGGTCCTAATAATACAGCAATCTCTCCATCATTAACCTCAAAAGATACATCCTTTACTACTAAGGTTTTACCATATTTCTTTGTTAGATTCTCAACCTTTAACATTGTTTTCCCCCTTGCCAATAACATATAATACATATTATTTTATATCGTTTAATATAGTATATAATAACTCGTTATTTTTATAAATACAAGTAAATTTTAAACAATTATGAATTTACGGATATCTTTTCATAAAATTGAAGAAATTCATAATTTAATTATAAATAGAGTTATGTGATAAATTTGTTTCTTTTCTATTATTGCATATAAAAACTTTAAATTTGGTAACTTAATGAATTTTTAATAATTAAATAATGTTATTAAATTAACAATATGCAGTTTATAATCTACAATTTTTGAATATATTAATTCATTATGAACTAATTTCCAACACAATTTTTTATTAAATTAGGCGATTTACTTCAAGACTGACTACTGCTATCCTGATGTGGAAAATGATGAACAATGCTCTCTGCTACAAAATTATCCTCCCTCCATGAGGTGTAGTGTATTATACTACAATATTTATATTATTTAATATTTGGATTATATTGCTTATCTCTACAATTTTTGTTTAATATCTCTGATTTTGTTCCAAAGTATACTGCACCTCAGGGGAACCNNCTAGCAATAATATTATTGCTAGTTAAAAAATTTATTTATTTGCTTTTTTTTCTATTAACTTAGCTAATGAATGTGCCATTTCATCTAATTCACTTTGAACTTTTCCTTCAAGCATTACTCTTACTAGTGGTTCTGTTCCTGAAGGTCTTATTAATACTCTTCCACACCCTTGAAGTCTTGCTTCCATTTTAGCTATTTCATCCATTATTTCCTTATCTTCATTATGAATATTCTTCATATCATTAGGAACTTTAGCATTAACTAATATCTGTGGAAGTTCTGTCATAACTGAAGCAAGTTCACTTAAAGTCTTTCCACTTACTTTAACTGTTTCAGCAAGTTGTAATCCTGACACTAGTCCATCCCCTGTTGTATTATAATCTAAGAATATAACGTGCCCTGATTGTTCTCCACCTATACTATATCCGCTCTTTTTCATTTCTTCTAAAACATATCTATCTCCAACCTTAGTTTTGATAGTTTTTATATTTTCTTCTTTTAATGCTATATCTAATCCTAAATTACTCATAACAGTTACAACTACTGTGTCCTTATTTAACTTTCCTTGCTGCTTTAAATGCTTTGCAGCAATTACCATCATAAAATCTCCATTAACAAGGTTTCCTTTTTCATCAATTGCTAAACATCTATCAGCATCACCATCAAAGGCTAGTCCTAAGTTACATTTATTATCAACAACAAATTTCATTAATCCTTCAGGATGAGTTGAACCAGAGTTTAAATTTATGTTACATCCATCTGGAGTATTATTTATAGTTAAAACCTCTGCTCCTAGCTTTTTAAGTGCTAATTCTGAAGTCTTATATGAAGCACCATTAGCACAATCTATTGCTATTTTTAATCCTTCTAGATTTCCTTCAACTGTTGAAATTGTAAAATCAACATAGTCCTCAATAGCTGTGTCAACTATAGATTTTTTTCCTAAGTCTTTTCCTACAGGAACAGGTACTCCTTGGAAGTTATTTTCTATAGTAGCTTGTATTTTATCTTCTAATTCATCACTTAATTTAAATCCTTCTTTATTAAAGAATTTTATACCATTATACTCCACAGGATTATGAGAAGCAGATATAACTACTCCTGCATCAGCATTATATTTCTTAATTAAATAAGCAACAGCTGGAGTTGGAACAACACCTAAACAAACTGCTTCCGCACCAACAGATAAAATTCCAGCAACTAATGCTGCTTCAAGCATATCTCCTGATATTCTAGTATCCATTCCAACCAATATTTTAGGCTTATGTGCTGTTTCAGTTAGCACATAAGCTCCTGCTCGTCCCAAATTATATGCAAATTCTACTGTTAATTCACTATTAGCAATGCCTCTAACACCATCAGTACCAAATATTCTACTCATATTTTTACCTCTTTTCTAATTAGTTTTTCTCTAATTTCGTACAAGACATCTTTACTAATTATTTTATCTCAGACGTCTAAAATCAAATTTTATATAAATATAGTTTCTTTCATAAATCATTAATTAATATACATTGTTATTATAATATAAAACCCTTACCTCTACAATATGAGAAGAAATTGGAAATTGCGACAATGATCTTAAGTAAAAAAAAGCATGGCCTTATACCATGCTTCTAAATGTACCTATAGTTATACTAATTCAAATTTAATTTATATATTAAAAAAGTTCGCATTTCAATCACAATTGTCAATCTTCCATCCTCAATTCTCCCCTGACTAAGGTTTACACTATAGAAATCTTAATTATATTATGATCATCTGTTTCTAGCTCTAAAATTTCACCTGTAATCTTCTCCTGTACTGCTACTGGTACAAGTTTTGAAAGTTTTTTTAAATCAACTGAATCTAATTGTTTTATTCCTAAATTTGGTATTACACCAAAGGTTTTAATTACAGAAAGTACAAATTTTATAGGCAAATTGAGCTTAACAGACTCTTTTCCACTTTGCAATACTATAATATTCATATTTTTTCCTTTATAAGGAGTATATAATCGTTCAATTAGCATCTTGGCATTATCAACAGATATATTATTTTCCTTAAGAGAAGTTAATATATTAGTTAATTCATCCCTCATCGACTCCCCCCCTAAATTAGTACTACTCATAAAGTATATGATAAGATGATTATAGTAATTCTAGAAAATAGAATTATTTTAAATTACATTAACTTTAATTTTAGCTCTTCTATATAATTAGATAGTTCTAATTTTAGTACAACTTTTACGTTTTCATCTAATATTACGTTGTTATTTTCAACAGTAGCTATACAGAAAGAAACTCCTAATTTTCTCATTAAGAATATTTTATAATTATTACTTTGAAATTCCATATAATTATTATTTATAATAGCTATTATAGATTTAGCTTCATCTAAAATTATTTCTCCCTTAGGTAAAATATTATCTAAAATATACATTGAGAGTATATGATGAAAATCATATATTTCCTTTTCGCCATATACCTTACTATAAATTTCTAGAGTAGAGTTATCTATAATATTTAGTTTTAGAAGTTCTTCTTTACTCTTTTTATCAACTTGAACTTTAGGTGAAAACATTTCTGCTAAATCGTCTAGCTGCATATCTCCTTTAAAAGATAAAATTTTTTCTACTCTATCTAATATTTTTTCCTTCGGAAAATAGGTTTCCTGTCCTGTAAAACTAGACTTCTTTATAAACCATTCCTCTGGAATTAACTTCTTTCTTTTCCATCTATATAGTTGGCCATATGAAATATTGGTTATTTCTAAAAGCTCTTTTTTAGAGATTAATTCCTCCATGCTATCACCTCCTATTTTTCTTTAGTTCCAACTTATATATGTCTTTCTTCCCTAACTATACTATCACCTGTTATCTTAAGTTCATTTTTATATTCTACTAGTTTTATATTACAGCCATCACCTATTATAATATTTTTCCCTCTAACAACTTCCGCATTAGTATTTTCAAGATAGATTTCGTCTGCCTCAATGACCTTAGTTGTCAGCGTGCCAAAATTATTTCCAATAACTTTAGCTATTAATGATACTATACCGTTTTTCCTGGGACTCTTTAAAATCTCAATATTAGTAGCACCTATCTCTTCTACATTAGAATTTCCACCTAAATATATGTTGACATTCTCAGCATTCAACATGCCTTTTGACCTAAAATTACCAGTCATCTGAAAATTATCAGTTTCTATATTCTTTTCAATATCAATACCACCAGAAATTTTAATATCTTCTCCATAAATGCTTCCTAGAACCTTTGCTGATCCAGAAATATTAATATCTTTTCCTTTAAAATCCCCTTCAATCCTTCCGCAGCCGCTTATTTTAAAGTCTTCTGAATCAACGGCTCCTAATATTTTTGCTGAACCACTAATCTTTCCTGATTTACATTTTAAATTACCTTCTACTCCACCGCTGCCACTTATCTTAAATTCTGATGTATTTAAATTTCCAATTAACTTACCGCTTCCACTTATTTTAAAGTCATTGCACTCTGTATCACCATATATCTTTCCACTTCCACTTATGCTCACATCGTCAAATTTGCCACCTGATGAAGTTCCACTTCCTGAAATTTTTAATTCTCTCAATTGATTTTTATCAAAAGACATAAACATTACCTCTCTTCAAATATAAATTCTTCTACAATAACTCTATATAAAGTTTCATTTAAATTTTATATATTCATTGTAACATAACATTGTTTCATTACACAATATTATATTTAAATTTTTTTAAATAGGATGTAAATTATCATTTATTTTAATATAATATAATTACAACGAAATCATAACTTTTTCATTAATATTTCACAATTCTGCATATCTATTTGAAATAATAGAGGGCTATATAATATAAGGTAATTTCTAGTTAGCTTTAAGCTACTAATCTACTATAATGATTATATTTGAAATTCCTAGTTGTGAAATATTCTTGCTTAAAGTTATTATTTTCAGTAATATATAATTTATTATTGGTTTAATCATAAAGGGGGATTATTGAAGAATGTATTCTTCTATTATTAGTATATTGCCTATAATTATAGCAATATCTTTGACACTAATTATTACTTTTATCTTTAAAAATATAATTAAGAAATACTATTTTATTTGTCCAGAATGTGGCTTTATTTTTAATTCTAAGACAAATAAAACATCTCTTATTTATAACAATTATAAAACCCAATGCCCAAATTGTAGCTATAACGGCTATATTAAAGCACATGAAGATAAAGACGCTAAAAATATTTAAAATCTTGTAATATATTTTATATCTTAATAAAAGGAGCTGTCGCACTAAGTAATTAGTGCCCAGCTCCTTTTTCTAATTCACAATGCAAAGTTCACAATTATGGATATTTCTCAGTTGCCACTGAGAAATTCTAAATTGATTCTTTTTTGAAGTTACAGGGTAACTTTCTTTAAAAAACTAGCAATTATATTGCTAGTTAAAGATAAATTTAAAGGAATTTTTTCTCTAAAAATAATTTCAACCTCAATTGTCAATTGTCCATTATCTAAGGTTATCCACATATTTGACTTTTTATAATTTCCTATAGAATAAAAAAGAGCTATGCATCAGCAGTTTTTAACTGCTAATGCAATAGCCCCATTTAAACTCTCAGTTTTAATGATAATTCCCTATTATCAACTAACTGTTGACAATGCATCAACTTTTTTGTGTTGACATCTTTTGCAAACTTTTATCTTACTTCCGTCTTCTAAAGTTATATCATATAAAACTTTTATCCTTTCAGCTTTGCATATCGGACAAGTACCCCTACCTCTAGCTGGTAATTTCCATAGCCCTTTTCCACGATATTGTTTCCCCATTTTAAGTCCCCCATTTTTTTATATTTTGCATATTATATAAATTATTCTCTTCACCAGTATAAACGCATTTATAATCTGGTACCCCAAAAATTAGTGAATTATATTTTTTAATAAAATTACGTATATAGGTATTTAAAAATCTCCATACTCCCAGGCTAATTGCTGTATCTTCATAAAGCAATATCTTCTTAGCTTCAGCGAATATTTTAGCTCTTTCTTCTAAATCCTTAGCTCCTTTTATTATTTAGTGTATGAAGCTCCTATTTCTAACGCTTTTTTATTAATTTCAAAGAATTTTTCTTTTCCATGTGCTTTTAAAGCCTCTAATAATTCATCCATAGAAACTATTTGAGTTTTAGCCACTAATGCTCCTAAAAGCACCATGTTAGCTATTTGACCACTTCCTACTTTAGCAGCCTCATCTTGTGCTGGAATTTTTATAACTTCAATGTCAGTTCTTTCAATATCTCTATCTACTAAGTTACTATCTATTATTAGTAATCCACCTTTAACTAATGTTTTTTCAAACTTATCTAATGATGGTCTATTCATTACTACAACTGAAGTTGGCTTAGTAACTATAGGAGATCCAACTTGATCATCAGTAACTATTACAGAACAGTTAGCTGTACCTCCCCTCATCTCTGGACCATAAGATGGTAACCAAGAAACGTTTTTATTAGCGTCCATTCCTGCATAAGCTAAGAATTTACCCATTGAAAGAATACCTTGTCCTCCAAATCCAGCAAATATAATTTCTTGTGATGCCATAATTACTTCACCTCCGCAGTTGCGTCTTTTTTAACTCCTAAAGTGTAGAATGGCATCATGTTGCTTCTTAACCATTCCATTGACTCTTTCGGAGATAATCCCCAGTTAGTTGGGCATATTGATAATACTTCAACTAATGAGAATCCTTTTCCTGCTATAGCATTCTCAAAAGCTTTTTTTATAGCTTTTTTAGTTTTAAGTACATTTGGAACACTATCTACAGACACTCTTTCAACATAACAAGCACCCTCTAAAGTAGCTATCATTTCTGAAACTCTTATTGGATGTCCTTGAGTTTTTACATCTCTTCCATATGGAGAAGTTTCGGTTACTTGTCCTGGTAATGTAGTTGGAGCCATTTGTCCTCCTGTCATACCATATATACAGTTATTAACGAATATAGTAACTATATTTTCTCCTCTTGTTGCAGCGTGAACTATCTCTGCTGTTCCTATTGCAGCAAGGTCTCCATCTCCTTGATATGTGAATACTACTGAATCTGGTTTTGATCTTTTTATTCCTGTTGCAACTGCTGGTGCTCTTCCATGTGCTGCTTCAAACATATCACATGCAAAATAATCATATGCTAAAACTGAACATCCAACTGGAGCAACTCCTATTGTTTTATCTAAAACATTTAATTCTTCTAAAACTTCTCCTACCAATCTATGGATAACTCCATGTGTACATCCTGGACAATAATGTGTAGGAACATCTAATAATGCTTTTGTTGGTTCAAATACTATAGCCATTACTTAGCACCTCCTACTATTTCTCTTACTTTATCTAAAATTTCATCTGGGTTTGGAACCATTCCACCACTTCTTCCGAAGAAGCTTACTGGTTTTCTTCCTTCAACTGCTAATCTTACATCTTCAACCATTTGTCCACAGCTAAGTTCAACTGATAAATATCCTTTTGTATTATTTACAGTTTTCTCAAAAGCTTCTACTGGGAATGGCCATAAAGTTATTGGTCTTATTAAACCTAACTTAATACCTTCTTTTTCTGCCATTTTAACAACATTTTTGCAAATTCTTGAAGTTGTTCCATAAGCAACTAACACTAATTCATTTTCTCTATCGCAATTAAATAATTCATATTTGACTTCATTTTCTTTTATAGCTTTAAATTTGGCTTGTAATTTTTTATTATGATCTTCTAAACCTTCTGGTTTTAAGTAAAGAGAATTTATTACGTTATGAGTTTTTCTTCCTCTTAATCCTTCAGCAGCCCAAGTTTTGACTGGAAGTTCTCTAGATTCTCTTTCTTTAAATTCAACAGGTTCCATCATTTGACCCATCATACCGTCTCCCATTATCATTACAGGAGTTCTGTATATTTCAGCAACATCAAAAGCATCTTGAATTATATCAACCATTTCTTGTATTGAAGCTGGAGCATATACTGGCATATTGAAGTCACCATGAGCTCCGCCTTTGGTTGCTTGGAAATAATCCGATTGCGCTGGTTGAATACCACCAAGTCCTGGGCCTCCTCTTACAATGTTAACGATTACGCAAGGAAGTTCAGCCCCTGCTATATATGATATTCCTTCAGCCTTTAAGCTTATTCCTGGTGAACTTGAAGATGTCATACATCTTGTTCCTGTTCCTGCTGATCCATAAACCATGTTTATAGCTGCAATTTCACTCTCTGCCTGTAAGAATACTCTTCCTATTTTAGGCATTCTTCTTGAAAGATATGCTGATATTTCTGTTTGTGGTGTTATAGGATATCCAAAGAAGCATTGACATCCAGCTTTAATAGCTGCTTCACCGATAGCTTCATTTCCCTTCATTAATACTTTCTCTGCCATGAATCTAACCTCCTATTTACTTTTCAACTGTAATTACAAGATCTGGACACATTCTTCCGCATGACGCACATCCAATACATTCGTCTTCTTTATCTTTAGCGATTGTAGCTGGATGGTATCCTTTTACGTTTAGCTTTTCAGAGAAGCTTATTATTTTCTTAGGACATGATGCTATACAGTTACCACATCCTTTACATCTTTCTTCTCTAAATATAACTCTTGCCATAACTTCTACCTCCTTATAATGCCAAATCCTATATTTTAACAATTCGACATATCAGATAAATAATTTTAAGCTTGTTAACTACATTCTAACGCCGTCTGAATTTCCTGTCAATTTTATTGATTGTTAAAATTCTGACTATTCAAATTTACGCCATGGTGGTAACATAAAAATGTCTATCGGGAATAATTTTCCACTGATCTCATCTTTTACTTCATCCACTATATTTTTTGTACAAACTGTAAATGCATGAGGTATATTAAGATCTTTACTTAATTTTGAAACTTCCTTATCACCTTTAATTATGTGCTCTTTAGTAGTCTCATAAGATAAATTAGTATTTGATATTAAGTGTGATACTTTAAGTCTTGAAGCCCTTTGTATCATTTCTATATATTCTTTAGTATCTATATTATTTGATGTAAATGGCCTATTTCCATTTATAACAAAATACATATCATAAGGTTCTTCTCTAAAATATCTGTTATATTGGCCTAATCCTATTGCCCCTGAGTCGTCTCCTCCTACATCAAATACCACATCATAGCTTTTATCATTAAATACAGAAAGCACTTCTGCTGGTACCACCATAAGCTCTGCATTTACGAAATCTGGGTTAGAAGATATAACCCTTATATTATATTTTTCTAATTCAGTTTTTAAATCTCTAACACAGAAATATGGATTTACAATATCTAAATCGACTATTGCAACCTTTTTTCCTTCTTTTGCTAGATTTATGGCGTAGTTTATTGCTATTTCTGTTTTTCCACTTCCAAAATGCCCTGTAAAAACCCTAATTCTACTCATATTATCACCTTTTTATTTATATTCTTTAGCTTGTTCTTCTGCTTTTAAAACTCTTAATCCACCTTCAGCAAGTGCTAATAATTCATCTTCTCCTGGGTAAATTACTACTTCAGAGATAAATTCAACTCTTTCTTTAATATAGTTTACCATTGATTTAGAATATGCAATTCCTCCTGTTAATATTATAGCATCAACTTTTCCTCTTAGAACTGCTGCACACTTACCTATTTCTTTTGCCACTTGATATCCCATTGCTTCGAATATTAATTTATATTTTTCATCTCCTGCTGAAGCTTTATCATCAACTTCTTTAGCATCATTTGTATTTAAATATGCTACAAATCCACCTTGCCCAGTAATTTTCTTTTTAATTTCTTCTTTGGCGTATTTTCCACTGAAACACATACTTACTAAGTCTCCAACTGGTAATCCACCACTTCTTTCTGGTGAAAATGGTCCTTCTCCATCTAATGCATTGTTAACATCAACAACTTTACCCTTTTCATGCGCTCCAACAGAAATTCCGCCCCCCATATGGGCTACTATTAAATTTAATTCATCATATTTAATATTTTTTTCTTTAGCATATCTTTTAGCAACAGCTTTTTGATTTAGTGCATGGAATATACTTTTTCTCTCTAATTCTGGCATACCAGAAATTCTAGCTATATCAGTCATTTCATCTACAACCACTGGATCAACTATGTAGGCTGGGATATTTAACTCTTTAGCTATTTCATTAGCTATTATTCCACCTAAATTAGATGCGTGCTGTCCTTGTATTCCTGCTTTTAAGTCTTCTAACATAGTTTCATTTATATCATATGTGCCACCTTCAATTGACTTAAGTAATCCGCCTCTTCCAACAATTGCGTCTAATGTATTAACATCAAAATTCTTTTGCTTTAATACATTTAATATAACTTCTTTTCTAAAATTGAATTGGTCATATATAGCTTGAAATCTTCCAATTTCTTCAGAGCTATGTCTTAATGTTTCAACTAATATAGGATTTGTGTCTTCGTACACACCAATCTTCGTTGAAGTGGAACCTGGATTGATAATAAGTAACTTAAATGCCATAAATTCATCCTCCTAAACTATCTACTTTCTGCAACTAATGCAGCTAGTGCTATAGAATTCATCTTAGATTCTGGTGAATCTGCTCTAGATGTAACTATAACAGGTGCTGCTGCTCCAGCAAGTAATCCACCGCTTTTAGATTTTGTTGTATATGTTAAGCATTTGTAGATTGCATTGCCAGCCTCTATGTTCGCCATAAGTAATATATCTGCTTTTCCAGCAACTGGCCCAGATATTTTCTTATGATGAGCTGCTTCTTCTGATAATGCATTATCAAGTGCTAGTGGGCCATCAATTATGCATCCCTTTATTTGACCTCTTTCATTCATTTTTGAAAGCATAGCAGCATCTAGTGTTGCTTGCATTGCTGGGTTTACAACTTCTACAGCACAAATTGGCGCTACTTTTGGAATTTCAACTCCTACTGCTTTTGCAACCATAATAGCATTGTTAACTATATCTACCTTTTCTTTTAATTCTGGATACATATTAAAGGCTGCATCAGTTAAAAATATTAATCTATCATATCCTGGAATTTCGAACACTGCTATATGAGACATTTGCTTTCCAGTTCTCAGTCCCACTTCTTTGTTTAATACTGCTCTTAGAAACGTAGCTGTATCTATTAATCCCTTCATCATCATATCAGCTTTACCACTTGATACTAATTTAACTGCTGTTAATGCAGCAGCATTTACATTTTTTTCGTCAATAATCTGAAAGTCATCCATATTCATTCCTATTTTTTTACCAATACTAATTATCTCTTCTTTGTCACCAACTAGTATAGCATTTGCAATGCCACTTTTTTTAGCATCTCTTATAGCTTCTAATACCGGTTCATCTTGAGCCACTGCAACTGCTACAGTTTTTATAGCTTGAGATTTAACTTTACCAATAATTTCATCAAATGACTTTATCATTTTTTATCCTCCCTATGCATTAGTTATAGCTTTTTAAGCTAATGATAATTTATAAGACATCTGGAAGAAAATAATAGATTAAAGATGTTAGTATATTTTAAGCATATGAAATAAAATAACTAGTTTAAAGATTCGGAATATATTTTGTATCAGACAAGAAGACAGGTTTTCACGATAGTTTAGCTATCATGAAGTTCTGACGACGCAGTGTGATACGAAATAAGTTAACATACTGACTAGTTATTTTTTGAATATGCCTCATATCATACAAGGCGTCAGATTTTGCTCATAGTGGTGCTATGGGCAGGTTCTGTGAGCGCAGTATGATAGAAAATAGGCTAGCATACTAGTCTATTATTTTTTTGAAGATGNNAAAATAATAAGCCAAAGATATTAGTCTATTTTATATCAGACAAGGTCTCAGGTTCCATTCATAGTAATAATAGATTGGTTCCAACAACGCAGTATGATGCAAAATAGGCTAACATACTGACTTATTACTTTTTGCAAGATGCCTAAGTGAAGCTCACATAACTAAAGTCACGTGCTTCTAAGATTACTCTTAGATTTTCCCACATCATCCACCTCGTAACCTACTATGTCTATGGGCGTTAGTTCGGATACTTCCTACCCTACTTTATTTAGCCACCACTAACTCATGACTGAACCCACGAGAGTGCGTGACTATGCTTCAAAATGAAGAATTAAAAGCTTACTTCTTGCTCATAAATTTTTGCAATTTCCTCTTCTTTGAGTACCCTTAAAGCACCTTGAGCTAAAGCTAACATTTCATCTTCACCAGGAACCAATTCTATTGGTGCAATAAATCCTACATATTCAGAAATCCAGTTCATTAACCTTTTATTATGAGCTAATCCCCCTGTTATTATTATCGCATCCATTTTACCTTTTAGTGCTATTGACATAGATCCAATTTCTTTTGCAATTTGATAAGCCATAGTCTTAAAAATAAGCTCTGCTTTTTTGTCTCCCTCATCAATAAGTTTGTCTATAACTCTTCCATCATTAGTTCCAAGATAAGCTATTAAGCCACCTTGTCCCATTACTTTTTTACTTAGCTCTTTTTCCGTATATTTTCCACTAAAAGCAAGTTCAACTAAATCGCCTACTGGAAGCGTTCCTGTCCTATCTGGAGAAAGTGGGCCTTCATGGCTTGCATTATTGCAATCAATCAACTTTCCATCTTTAAATGGTGATATAGATATTCCTCCACCAAGATGTGCTACTACAAAAGAGCTATTAAAAAAATCTAACTCCTTATCTTTACAAACTTTCCTAACTACTGCCTTCATATTTAGTGCATGAAGTAAAGATCTCCTTGGCAGTTCAGGCATTCCTGATATTCTTGCTACATCTTCAATTTCATCTACTGCAACTGGATCAACAATGTAAGAATGTATGCCTACTTTTTTAGCTATTTCATAGGCAATAATTCCACCTAGATTTGCAGCATGTTGTCCTTGTATTCCTATTTTTAAATCTTCAAGCATTCTTTCTGTGACTTCATAAGTTCCACCTGGCATGGATCTTAGAAGCCCACCTCTTCCTACTACAAGAGCTAATTCATTTAATTCTATGCCTTTTTCTTTAAGCCATTCTAAAATCATTTTAACTCTCATATCTTTTTGTTCGTATATAGTATCAAATTTTTTAATTTCTTCTATATCATGAGTTAAATTTGTTGATACTATAGAGTTTTCATCATTAAAAATTGCTAGCTTTGTAGATGTAGATCCTGGATTAATTACTAACATATAACTTTTCTTTGCCATAATATCCCCCTCTATGCCGAAAATTCGTCATACTTTTACAATTTTTATAAATCCCCACTTATATTTTATCAAATTTTCAATGTAAATATCAACTTAAAATGACTAACAATTCGGTACATTGTATTTCTTCATTATTGTTTCTGCAATTTTCAGTCCATCTACAGCAGCAGATATAATTCCTCCAGCATATCCTGCACCTTCACCAGCAGGATATAATCCTTCTGTTGAGATACTTGTATTGCTTTCATTTCTATTTATTCTAACTGGTGCAGATGTTCTAGTTTCAACACCTGTAAGTACTGCATCACCACTACCAAATCCTGCTATTCTGTTATCAAATACTGGTAGTGCTTCTTTTAAAGCCTTTATGACATAATTAGGCAAGCAATCCTTCATTTCACTAAATTCATAACCTGGTGTATAGCTTGGTTTAACCTTACCTAATTTTGTTGATCTTCTATCTTTCAAGAAATCTTCTACTAATTGTAGCGGTGCATTATAACTTTTCCCTGCTACCTTATAAGCTAAAGCTTCATAATGTCTTTGGAATTCTATACCTGCTATTGGAGAAGTATTTCCAAAATCCTCTGGATTAACGGATACTACTAAAGCTGAATTAGCATTGTCGCTATCTCTTTTATAATTACTCATTCCATTAACTACTACTGTATTCTCCTCTGAAGCAGCAGCAACTACTTGACCACCGGGACACATACAAAAGCTATAAACAGATCGATTTAAGTTTTTGCTATTATAAGTTAACTTATACTCTGCAGCTTTTAGCCTAGGATGGTCTTTATACTTTCCATATTGATTTTCATTTATTAAACTTTGAAGATGTTCTATTCTAACTCCTATAGCAAAAGGCTTTGGTGTCATAAATACCCCTCTTTTAAAAAGCATTTCATAAGTGTCTCTTGCACTATGGCCTATAGCTAATATTAATGCTTCACAAGGTATTTTTTGTCCATTTACAATTACCTCTTCTACTCTGTTATTCTTTATAATTAAATCCTCTAGCTTAGAATTAAATAATACATCTCCACCCAAATTAATAATAGTTTCTCTTATATTCTTAACTACTAACTTTAATATGTCTGTTCCTATATGCGGTTTTGCCATGTATAATATCTCTTCTGGTGCTCCTGCCTTAACCAATTCCTCTAAAACATAATCACATCTATCATCTTTAATTCTTGTCGTTAGTTTTCCATCAGAAAAAGTACCTGCTCCTCCTTCTCCAAATTGGACATTAGACTCTGTATTTAACTTTCCTTTAATCCAAAAATTGTCCACAGCCTTACTTCTACTATCTACATCTTGGCCCCGTTCAACTATTATAGGTTTATATCCCTTTTGAGCCATAAGAAGACCAGCAAAAAGTCCTGCTGGTCCCATCCCTATTATAATTGGTCTACTATGCATTTTTTCATTTCCAAATTCAATTTCTGCATTATATTTTTTCTTTTCTATTTTAACATCGCTACTATTAGCCTTTAATACAATTTTCTCCATATTGTCACAGGTAATTTCAACGCAGTAATTAAATTTTATAGAATTCTTTTTACGCGCATCTATAGATTCCTTAGAAATTCTAAAATCTTTTATTTGATTTTCTTTTATCTTTAACTTTTTAGCTGCTTTTGTTTTTAATAAATTAATATCCTCTTCTATATCTAGGATTAGGTTATTCACTCGAATCCACATTATCGTTATTTCCCTCCGTAGGTTTCTTAATATTTACTTTTACCGTTTGTATATTTTGTGATACTTTTGTTAAATTTTCTGGAATACCAGAGATAATTATTGGAACATCATGATCTCCTTCATTTAAATCTTTCAAATCTAAAGTTGCAGTAATAGCTTCTGAAGTCACCTTAGATAAATCTTCATCATAACCAGATAATACTAATTCCAAGGCATCTTTATCTAGAGTTACCGTTGATTTTTCTGGAACATTAAGTTGTTTTATGCCTATATTAAAGGTTTTTTCTGATTTTTTCTTTAAATCTAAAGTAAACTTAACTTTTACCGTAATAATATCATTTGATATTCTAACACCCTCAGGTACTTGTAAATTTACATCTAAAGTTGTATCGGCATTTATAATACTTAAATCTATAGGTTCTGTTGATAAACTAGCTATATTATTTACCACGTCGCTAACACCTATTATCTCAACATTTTTTGGATTGACGTCCATAGTTTCAATCGTCACTCCATCTGGTGCTTGCCCAGTAGTATTAATTTGTATTGGTACAGATTTACCTTTTTTTATTGAGATTTTTATTGTTGCAGTGGAAGTTGATAATGTAACATTATTTACCACATCCCCATTACCATCAATTGGTATTAATTCAGCAACTTTTTCTATATCTCTGTCCATATTAGTAACATCTATTTTCCCTAATACGCTTTGTACCATATCTACATACTTAGATGGTCCATTTACCTTTACAACTGATGGAGAAATAAAATGCTCTTCTTTATATGCCCCTGAAGTTAAATCTCCTTGTATATCTGGTATAACTGCTACTTCTTTTTCCTTTAAAGTATCAATTTGTACATCTATCCATAAATTTTCACTCACTATATTTACACTATTTGGGCTCTTCGTTATCTCTATCGGTACCTTATTAGGTCCTGCCTTTAGAGCATATTTACTTAAGTCTGCTTCAATTTTAAAATCTTTATTTTTATCTATAAGGTAAACAGCTGATGCTGGTCCTTTTACATTTAAATTAACTTTAAAATCTTGGCCAGGTAGTAACACTAAATTATTTTGAGCTAAAGCTTCTTCGTTTAAGACTTGTACTGATATATTTTTTATTGAATGACTTGTAATAGGATTTTCTGTACCTCTTATATAAAGCCATAATGCAAATGAGGCTATGATACAGCAGATTTTAATTAAGATATCTTGTCTTTTCTCTTTATCCATACTCTAACCCTCTCTTTAAATGTTACTTTCGTTTTATGTCTGCTCTTCATTATCTTAACAAGAATACTCTTTAACTTATCTTTATCATAGTGCCTTAGCAATCGTCCATTTACAGCTAAAGATACAACACCTGTTTCCTCAGAAACTATAATTGTAAGTGAATCTGTTAT
The DNA here is from genome assembly GCF_002455975.1 of Clostridium sp. UBA6640. Classification (GTDB taxonomy): domain Bacteria; phylum Bacillota; class Clostridia; order Clostridiales; family Clostridiaceae; genus Clostridium_J. The sequence goes on along the minus strand of NZ_DKLM01000128.1, from coordinate 2,837 downwards.
TTCAGTAACACCTATAGCTGCTCTATGTCTTGTACCTAACTGCTTATTCAATTTATCATTATTAGTAAGTGGAAGAAAGCATCCTGCTGATACAATTCTATCATTTCTAATAATTGTAGCTCCATCATGTAAAGGAGTATTTACAACAAATATATTTTGAAGCAATGCAGAAGAAACCACTGCGTCTATTTTAGTACCAGTATTTATAATATCTCCAAGTCCTGTCTTTTGTTCAATTACAATTAGTGCTCCTGTTTTTTCTTTAGCTAACTCTTCTACAGCATCAACAATTTCATTAACAACATTATTCATAATTTCTTCATCTTCATAAATTATCTTATCCATGAAAGAAGTTCTTCCTATATGTTCTAATGCTTTTCTCAATTCAGGTTGAAAGATAATAGCAACAAGAGTTAATCCAATTGTGAGTGTATTGCTTAAGATCCACTTAATCATTGTCAAATTGAAAAACTCACTTATAGGCATTAATAAAAGTATAAGTAATATGCCTTTTAAGAGTTGTACAGCTCTTGTTTCTTTTATAAGTGTGTATCCTTTATAAAATATTACAGAAACCACCAAAATATCTATAAGTGCAAACTTATCAAATCCTTTTAAGCTATTTATTATAAAATTTAAACCCTCCATTGTTGCCTCACCTCTTACTATAATTCCTAATTATAATTATACACTAATAACTTTATTTATAATACATTGTAAGTTTATTTTTATTTAGTAAAATAATGAATTTACAATTTATGAATATTTTCCCTTAATCCCTAATATAACAATAATAAAAAAGTAATAACTCCATCCTTAAGTAGATACAGTTATATCTAATGTTCATAAACTAATTATTCTATAATTTTGCAATCTAACTTTTTGTGAAATGTGAAGTATTCTAAAAGTTTTAACTAATTATTTTTTAGATATCTAAATCTTAAACATACTTTTAAAAATTAATAAACTTTTAATATTAGGAGGATGATTTCATGAATATAGAAATCAAAGATAAAAAGCAAATATTTCTAAACTATTTGATGATTGTTGTTGCAGCTATATCATTATTCTGCTTTAGCTATAATTTTTTTAAGGATAAAACTGTAAATTCACAAGTAAATTACATTGATAGTACTTTGAAAGAAATCAATACAATAAATAATAGATGTAATGACTTTATAGTGAAAGATAGTATCAATGTAAATAAGTCTTTAAAAATAATTCCTCAAATGATTAATGAGTTAAATAAAATAAAGGATGATATCAACATTCAAGAATATGATCCTGAAAAATTAGATAGCTTAAGAAATGGAGTGGAAAATAACATACTTATGTATATACAAATGGAAGCTATGTTAAAAAATCCAGCAGGAAATGATATAGAAAAAGCAGCTAAAAATTTAAAAACTTATTATACTATTGCTTCAAATTATTATTCTATCTTTAGTGAAAATGCTATATCTATATTAAAATCAAGTTTTTTTGCAATTGATAATATTACTAATTATTGCTTATCAGCTTTCAATTCCACTAAAGAAAAAGAAGTTAACGATGATCAAAATACACTATTTATAAATGCTATAGATAACGTTAGTAGTTATTACGATAAATTAAAAATAGATTTTTCTCCTCTATCCTTAAAAGCTAGAAATAATCTTTTAACTTATGAATTAGCTATTTCTGATATTGATGTTCAAATTACTTCTCTAAAAACTTTAAAAGATAGCTTAAAAGATATTTCAGTACCTAATAGTGGATTAAAATCTTATGAAGAATTAGATGCCTCTATGGAGGAATATTATAATTATCTTCAAAATTTTAAGTACGCGTTATCCATGGAAAAAGTCCATGCTAAAAATGAAAAAACTGATAGCGATTTTTACGAATCTCTATATATAACACCAAAACAACATTTAAGTAGTGCAGAAACTCACTACAGTAAATTTAAAAGCGTTTATAAAAAACTTAAAAGTGCACCTGCTCTAATCTAAATATAGAGTTCCACGATAAAAATTTAATTTATGCATGATTTTAATTTCCATAA
>NZ_DKLM01000128.1:0-746 GCF_002455975.1 Clostridium sp. UBA6640 | reverse complement strand
TTCCAGAGTATATATTAAATTTTCACATGGTATCCCTATATTGAGTTCCACAATGAAAATTTGACTTATACATGATTTTAATTTTCATAACCAAAAGTCTTATTCATAAATGCAAATTAAGGATAAAATATAAAAAATTTGGTTAAAACTCCAGAATCAAAGTTTTTGAAGCTTTTAAAGCAATTCTTCATTTTCAAGGAATTAAGGTATTTTTATAAAAAATTTATCATCCAAATTATCTTTTAAATTTTCCTATGAATTATATACTTTCACTTTTTTTATAAAATCTATGCATGATTTTTGACATTAAGGTAAAAATATCAGATAAAGAGGTGATGAGTTTAATGAAAAATAATTTAGTAATTGGATTGGTTTTACTAACATTAATTATATTGCCTTCAAAAAATGTAAGCTCATTAGAAAAAGATACTATGATAAAATTTGATGTTAAATCTATAGAAGTATTTAAAAGTACAACAAATTCTTTATATGAACTCTAGCTTAAAAAGGTAGTAATATTATCTACCTTTATTTTCTTATATATTTTTGCAGATTCTAAATTCTATTTTGCCATTAATGTTCAGAAATAATTCTATTTATTTATAAAAAGAGCGTGACCCTAAGTCACGCTCTCAGACTGTAGACAAAAGGCATATTCTCATGACTGAGAACATGCCTTTTGGAATTTTAATAGTAAATTTCTGGTTATTTGAATATACTTTGCAAATAAAAGTATAGAGATGAGA
>NZ_DKLM01000011.1 GCF_002455975.1 Clostridium sp. UBA6640 | reverse complement strand
TTTTATAGAAAACTTATTTTCCAGAGTATGTATTAAGTTTTTACATTGTATCCCTATAATAAGATTACATCTGATTATTATTAATTTATAAAAGCATTAAGACTAAAAATTAGTTTTAATGCTTTCTTTTTGCTATTTTTATATTAATTATAGAAAAATATGTAAATTATTGGTTTTCTTTTTTCTATATTTTTATAATAAAATTAATATTCTAAAAACTTTTTATCTTAACCTTCAAAAAATATTGAATTTTCGACAAAAAGGCTTTATAATTTACATATAACTTAAAAAATGAAATTTATTATTCAATAAATCAATTACTTTTTTAAGTTAGTATTTTAACAAAAGTTTATCGGGGGTGATTTTTTATGTTAGCTTTATTAAAGCTTTCACCTGTCTTTGTAATGGCAGGACTTATGTTTTCCGGTATGGACGCATTATTAGCAGCTCCAATAGCAACTTTATACGCTTCAATTATTGTTGCTATTACCGAAAAATTAAAATTTAACGACATAGTTGACTGCGCTGTTGACAACGTTAAAACTATGCAATTAGTATTCTTTATACTTATGTTCGCTTATGCAATGGCAACAGTATTTATGTCAACTGGAGTTGGTGCTTCAATAGTTAATATGGCACTAACACTTGGATTAAATGCAAGAACAGTTGCTGTAACCGGTTTTCTGGTTACATGTGTACTATCCGTTGCCACAGGAACTTCCTGGGGTACCTTCGCAGCTTGTGCTCCAATATTCTTATGGCTATGCCATATCGTTGATGGAAGTATAGTATTAACTATAGCTGCAATTGCTGGTGGTTCATGTTTTGGTGATAATATCGGTCTTATCTCTGACACTACTGTTGTTAGCTCAGGTATTCAAAAAGTTGAAGTTATTGATAGAATAAAGCATCAAGGTGTTTGGTCAATAATTTGTTTAATTATTACTGCCATATTATTTTATGTTGTAAGCTTAATTATGAACTTACCAACAGAAGTTTCAAGCGCTTCTGCTGCAATCGATGCAATCCCTAAGGAAGTTTGGGATGTTTTAGGAGAAAAGAGTCCTTCTGCTGTAGATTTATTAAATCAAGTTAAAGAAGGAGTACCATATTATATGATTATCCCTCTAATACTAGTTATAGGTGCTGCTATTAAAGGTATACCAACACTTGCTTGTTTATCTGTTGGAATAATTTCATCTTTAGTACTAGGCCTATTTGCTGGAACCATTGAATCTCTAGGTGCCTTTTTAGAGTTAATAAAAGGTGGATTTGCCGATGCTGGTAGTTGGGTAATAGTTATGATGATGTGGGTAGGAGCTTTTGGTGGATTAATGTCAAAAATGAATGCTTTTGCACCTATATCAAAATTAGTTGTTAAAATATCTGGAAATGTAAGACAGCTTATGTTCTGGAACGGATGCCTTTCTATTTTAGGAAATGCTGCTCTTGCAGATGAAATGGCTCAAATAGTTACAATTGGACCAATCATCAAGGAACTAGTTGATGAAAATGTTGAGGGTGATGAGGAAGCAATGTATAAACTTCGTTTAAGAAATTCTACCTTCTCTGACGCACTTGGGGTTTTTGGTTCTCAATTAATTCCATGGCATGTGTACTTAAGTTTTTACGCAGGTATTGCTACTGCAGTATATCCGCTACATGAATTTCTGGTAACCGACATAATTAAGTATAATTTTATGGCTTTCGTAGCAGTAGGTTCATTACTATTACTTACTCTTACTGGGTTTGATAGATTTATACCAAAATTTGCCCTTCCAAAGGAGCCAGAGGTTAAACTTAAAGCAAGAAAGTTAAGATTATTAGAAAAAAAATCTACTCAAGCTTAATTTATTGAAAATTCAAAGCCTTCATAAAAATGAAGGCTTTTTAAAATTAACTTTTTTTTGAAGAATTATTATTTAAAATTGTTAATTAAATAATTATTGATTTTATCCATTTATTATTGTTCCACCGTTAACATGAATTACCTCCCCAGATACATAAGATGATAAATCACTAGCTAAATATAAATAAGCCCCTGCTAACTCTACTGGTTGACCTGACCTTTTACTTGGAGAATTGCTTCCAAATTGTCCTACTTCACTTTCATTAAAACTAGCTGGGATTAATGGAGTCCAAATTGGTCCTGGTGCCACCGCATTTACCCTAATTTGTTTATCTTGAAGAGATAATGCCATAGAACGAGTAAATGTTACAATTGCACCTTTTGTACAAGAATAATCAATTAAAGTCTTATGCCCTTCATAAGCAGTTATAGAAGTGGTATTAATTATATTTCCTCCTGGAAGCATATACTTTAGTGCTGCTTTAGTCATATAAAACATACTAAACAAATTAGTTTTAAAAGTTTTTTCTAATTGCTCTTTAGTTATATCTTCAATTTTTTGCTGCACATGTTGTTCTCCTGCATTATTTATTAGTATGTCTATTTTTTGAAATGACGTTATGGTTTCTTCAACTATATTATTACAAACATTTTCATCCCCTATGTCTCCTGGCAGCAGGATACACTGACCATTATATTTTTCAATTATTCTTTTTGTCTCCACTGCATCTTCTTCTTCATCTAAATAAGAAATTGCTATCTTAGCCCCTTCTTTAGCAAATAACACAGAAATTGCTCTACCTATTCCACTATCTCCTCCTGTAATTAATACCACTTTATCTTTTAGTTTATTTGATGGTATGTAGCTTTCATCATCATATATAGGCAGTGGATTCATCAATGATTCAATACCAGGTTGTTTATTTTGATGTTGAGGTTGAAGCTTTTTAGGAAAATTATTAATAAAATTTATATCCATACTCTCTCTCCTTTCTATCAATTTTATTATGTTTATTTTTATATAATAATATTAAACCAAAAGTTGGTTAAATATTATTTGCATATATTATTATCTATTGCTTAAACTATAATAAGTGTTTTATTTAAATAAAATACTATATTTTTTAAATAAATATTCGTATTAAATAGTAAGGTTAATTTTATTTAGAGAAAGGAGATCATTATATGAGGAAAGTAAAAATTTTAACTTTATCTTTAGCTTTTGCACTAACACTATTGGGTTGTTTAAGTAATGAAAATATACAAGATAAGGCCTCTAAAATTAATGAAGAATCAGTAGTAACATCAACAAGTCCTATAGAGAAAAAAGATAATAAAGACGACTTAAAAAAGGAAAATAAAAATTTATCAGAAAAGGACAATAACAAGTCTCGTTCGGAAGTTGAAAAAAAAGAGGTAAATAATCCTACTGAAAATAATTCATCTTCCCCTGAGCAAGAAAACAAAACTAGCATAAATAAAATTGATACAAATTTAGATAATACCAAAATTAGTTGGTGGTATAAACCCAACAAAACCCATACAACTCCAGAAGTAAACAAGGATATAAAATTTGACTTAAACAAGTATGATGCACTATATGTAGGGAATACCGATGAAAAAGTTATATATTTAACTTTTGATGAAGGATATGAAAATGGTTATACTCCAAAAATATTAGATACATTAAAAGCTAATGATGTTAAAGCAATTTTCTTTGTTACTTCTCCATATGTTAAGGGCAATCCTGAGTTAATAAAAAGAATGGTAGATGAAGGTCATATTGTAGGTAATCATTCTAACACTCATCCATCTATGCCTACGGTGGCTGGAGATGAAACTAAATTTAATAACGAATTTAAAGATGTTGAAGATAAGTTTAAAGCTATTACTGGCCAAGATATACCTAAATTTTTTAGACCACCTATGGGAGAATACTCAGAAAAAACCTTAGCTATGACTAAAAATTTAGGATATAAGACTATATTTTGGAGCTTTGCTTATCATGATTGGGATGTAAATAATCAGCCTAATCCTAGTACTGCAAAACAAACTATGTTAAATAGTGTTCATAATGGCTGTATTATGTTAGTGCACGCTGTATCAAAGACAAACACCGAAATATTAGATGAGGTTATAAAAGAAATAAAAGCACAAGGATATGAATTTAAATTACTACCATAAAGCAAAAAACATCTAGGATCACTAGATGTTTTTCTTTTATTCATTCATTGTTTCATCAAATAATTTATCATACTCTTCTACTACAGCATTAAATTCTTCTTCACTCTCAACCATTTCATAAGTGTCTTTACCATCAACATTAACTATTTTATATATATAGGCATCTTCATCATTATCTGCTGGTGCTAATAACACATATCTCATATCATTTAAATTAATTTCTTCAACCACTTCTAGTTCTATTTTTTCATTAGTTTCAGCATCTAACACTGTTATTATTTTTTTATCTTCCATAATTATCTCCTTTCAAAGTAAAAATACATTCATATTATATACTATAATAGTATTATTTACAAATTATTCTGTGCATAAATTCTAGCTTCCTGTATCAGTATTTCTTTAGTATTTAAATTAGGTTTCTCAAGGGCTAATTCTAATAAATATTTAAGTAATATACCTATATTCTCTCCTTCAGCTATTCCTAGTGAAATCAAATCCTTTCCATTTATATTTATATCCTTAAGAGTTAAAGGTTCTTTACTATTAAGGATTTTATCACAAGTTCTTTTAAGTTTTAATATATCATCATATTTTCTATATTCAGGAGAAGAAGCTTTTCTATCAGCAATCATTAATCGAAATAAAATATCTAAATTTTCTTCACCTATTTCATTTATATATTTTTTTATTTTTATTGGCTTATCTATTTGAGGAATTTTCATATGGTTTTTTACTAATTTTGAAACTCTGTTAATTGTATTATTATCAAATTTTAACTTTTTAAGTATTTCTATTGTAAGTTTTTCTCCTACCAACTCATGACCATAAAAATGTCCCCTACCACTGTTATCAATAGTAAATGTACTAGGTTTACCTATATCATGTAATAATGTAGCTAATCTTAAATTAAAGTCATTATTAGTATTATCTAGAGCTACCATTACATGATTAAAAATATCTTTATCATGATACTTACTTCTTTGATTAAAGTCTACTAATTCTATTAATTCAGGTATTATATACTCCATAAGATTCAATTCTACTAGTTTTCTTATTCCTTTTGATGGAGTATCAGAAATTAGTATTTTCTTAAATTCTTCTCTAATTCTTTCTACACTAATATTTTTAAGCAATTTACTATTATTTATAATAGCCTCTTCTGTATGGTCATCTATAGAAAAATCTAACTGGCTACTAAATCTTATCGCTCTTAACATCCTTAATGCATCTTCCTGAAATCTTTCATTTCCATCTCCTACTGCTTTGATTTTTTCCCAATTTAAATCTTTTATACCATTAAAGCAATCTACTAAGCCTACTTTATAGTTATAAGCAAATGTATTAATAGTGAAATCCCTTCTCTTTAAGTCCTCTTCTAATTTACTAGTGTAATAAACTTTGGAAGGTCTTCTATTGTCTATATAATCTCCTTCTACTCTATAAGTAGTGATTTCATAAGGCATTTTATTTATAATTATCGTAACAGTACCATGCTGTATTCCTGTCTCTATTACCTTATATCCTAGTGAACTAAATAATTCTTTAGTTTGCTCTGGAGTAGAACTCGTAGTAATATCCCAATCTTTAGGCTCTAATCCTAATATACTATCTCGTATACATCCACCTACTGCAAATCCTTCATATCCACTTTTATATAACTTATCAATTATTAGTTCTACCTCTAAAGGTAATTTTATACTCATTTCCACCCATATCATCCCTTTGTTTAAACTTTTGTAATTATAGAGAAATATCCCACTCAGTACTATTTTTCCTATCTAAAATAAGTATCCCTTTATTTAATAGCTGTTTTTTTATTAAATCAGCATTTTCATAATCTTTCTCTTCTTTATATTTGCTTCTTTTTTCAATAAGAAAGTTAATCTCCTCTTCTGTTACTTTATTTTTTCCCAAATATTTGCTTTGTATTTCATTAATTACCTCTTTAGGATCATTTTGCAACAATCCTAAAACTCTATATACTCTTATTACAGTTTCTTTCATTAACTTTAATGCAGCAATATCCTTATTTTTATTAAGCATACCATTCATACTATGAAAATATTTAAATAAGTTTGAAATAGCAACCGCTGTGTTAAAATCATTTCTCATTGATTCCTTAAATTCATCCTCTATATTATAAGGAAGTTTAATTTTCTTTATAGTCTTCTCATATTTTAAATTATCAATTCCATTAAATATTTTATAGAAATTATATATATGTTTTTCTACTTCTTCAAATATACCGTCAACTATATTTAAATCTGATTTGTAATTATTTTGTAGTAAAACAAATCTTATTACATCCGAATTATAATTATCTAATAATTCTTTTATTGAGATTACATTTCCTAATGACTTACTCATCTTTTGGCCATTAAGCTTAACAAGTCCATTATGTATCCAATAATTCGAAAACTGCTTTCCTGTTAATGATTCTGACTGTGCAATTTCATTCTCATGATGTGGAAATATAAGATCTTTTCCTCCGCCATGAATATCAATTGTCTCTCCTAAATATTTCATGCTCATAGCTGAACATTCAATATGCCATCCTGGACGTCCCTTTCCCCATGGAGCTTCCCAGTAGATCTCACCAATTTTTGCACTTTTCCATAAAGCGAAGTCTTCATCCTCTCTCTTTCCCGGCTCAACTTCCTTTCTCACTCCGCTAATATTATCCTTAATTACTCTATTTGATAATTTTCCATACTGTGAATATTTATTTACAGAAAAAAATACATCTCCAAATTTTGTTACATATGCATAATCTTTTTTAATTAATTTCTCAATAAATTCTATGATTTCATTAATATTTTCAGTGGCTTTTGCCTGAATTGTTGCTCTATCATTTCCAAGCTTATCTAATTCCGAATCTATTTTCAATATTTGATTTTTAGCATATTCTTGTGGATCAATTCCTAGCTTTTTACCTTTGTCTATAATCTTATCATCAACGTCTGTATAATTTCTTACATAAATAACCTCATATCCCTCATATTCAAGATACTTTTTTATAACATCAAATATAACTGATTGATATGCGTGTCCTATGTGAGCATCTCCAGATACAGTTATACCACAAGCATACATTTTCACTTTACCTTCTTCTATTGGAGTAAACAACTCCTTTTTTCTGCTTAGTACATTATAAATATAGATTGACATATGTTATCCCCCTTTTAAACCTTCGATTATTTGTAGTATAACCTAATGAAGATTGAGGAACAAGCATATTTAAGCCTAATTGTCTAAAAGTTCCAAAACTTAAATTATATAATAGCAAATAAGCATTATTCGGCAAAATCTATTTATATAGTTCAAAAATAATATTGTAATTAATTACAGAAACTAAGCTAGCATTAAAATATACAAATATGTTTTACTTAAAATAAGTATAGTTGAATGTTAGCATTTTATATTATAGACATAGTATAAAATTATTAATAAACAGCTCTTAAAAATTGAATTGTATACTGTGATGGATCTAAGGAGCTAAACTCATATCCTTGGTTAATTAGCCCGTCAATTATATATGGTAACGCCTCTGCTGTAGTAGTTTTCATTATGTTATCATGCATTAATATTATTGCAGAGTTTATATCCTTAGAATTTTCTAATACAGAGTTTATTATATAATCTCTACTTGAAGCTATAGCTGTAGCATCATTAGAATCAATATTCCAATCAAAATAGGTATATTCACTAATAATTAAAAACTTACTTAAATCTGTCATAATATTATAGTGATAATTTTCACTTATGGTATTATTGCTTCCGCCAGGAAATCGTGCAATTTTCATTTCATAATTATATTTAGATTTTATTAACTTTTGAAGCTTGTCAAAATCTTCGATAAAACTGTTCATATCACTATAAACATAACTATAATCATGACTATAAGTATGATTACCTAATGTATGCCCTTCTTTTATCATTCTTTCATAAACTTTATGGGAAAATTCGTCTTCTCTCCCATTCACAAAAAATGTAGCTTTAATATCATATTTTTTTAGGGTATCTAATATCTCTATAGTATTTTTACTTGGGCCATCATCAAAGGTTAAATATGCTACTTTTTTATTAGGAATATTTGCTACATAATACTCAGTAATTTTATTACCGCTATAATTCTGTATGCTGCTTATTAACTCTTTTTGCTTTTCTTTTTTTTCAATTTGTTTCTTTTCCTCTATTTTTATCATTTCATCTAAAGAATTAATTTGCTCTTCTATTTTTTTAATTTCCTTATCAATACTATTCTCTATTCCTCTATACTCTTCAGTTTTTATATCAGCTGAGTATATCTTAGCATCTAATGTATTTATATTATTGCTATTTTGAAAAAGAATTTGATTTAATATATTTATTTTTTTATCCTTTTTAATACTATAAGATACCATAAATACTTCCGTTATAACTAATACTATTACTATAAGAGCTATATATGTTTTCTTTTTCATAATATATTTATACCTCATTAATTTCTTTGTAGAATTCTTAGTTGCTCTTCCTTTTCTATTAATATCTTATTCAATTTTTCATTTTTGGCTTTTTTATCATTTATTATTTTTGATAAATTTCCAATTTCTTCTTCCTTATAAAAGAACTCAGATGTTTTTTCATTCATAACTCTTTCAATATTACTGCTCTTATTTTCTAAAAAGCTTNNAAATATTTTTATAACTTATAGCTATTAGAGTAAAAATTATGATAAACGAAACTACTAGTATATTCATATCTAATTTCTTTTTCATATTTTATCTCCTTTAACTCTAATATTCTTTTTTTATTTTATGTATTACAAAATAATTTATTCTATAAATATAGAAAACCAAGTCTACATTTATATATTAATAATGAGACTTGGTTATGTTAATTAGATTCTTAAAAATAAACAAAGTAAATATTCAAGTTTAAAATCTATATATTACTTGTATACTAATGTGATACTTTATGTTTATCGAAGGCACTTTCATTTAATGCTGGCTCTTCAATAGTGGTTACAAATTGATTTTTGCTAACTTGATTCTGTGTCTTTACACCTTTTTTTAGATAATCTTTACTATTTTCTTTTTTAAATTCACTTCTATCTTTCATAGCATCCTCCATAAGCTTACTCTCCTTCATTATATTTTCTGAGAACTCTGTTAAATTCGTCGCCTGTACCTATTGAAGTATATTGTATTTCTTCCCCTAGTCTAGTCACTCTATAAGCATATGCTTCATTGGAATTTTTAGGTCCTGCAATAATGTATTCTTTATTATCCATCTTAATTAGATCAATTAATTCCATTTCCACATCATTGCCATGAGTATCTTGAATTTTAAATATTTCATTATGAGTCATTTTTACTCCTCCTCAATATTTACTTATATATAATTAAGATGTTCAATTATTCAAATTATATTACATAGACTTCATATTTTAATATATATAATTTTTAATTCCTATATAATGCCCTTATAATTTAAGCTTCTAAAAAGTTTATTTTAATTATAAATCCATTAAACTTTTTAACATATAGATAACTTCTTTTTATAGCATCATCTCATATGATAAAAATTTTAATAGATATATTTATATTTTATTGTTGACTTTTTTAAAATAAGAGTTTATAATATAGTGTAACAATAAAACAATATTGAAAAGGAGGAAATCAAATGAAAGATACAACTTTTATAATAACTGTAGATGTTATTGAAGAATGCCTAGAAGAAAGCATAGGTTAATAGACATCAAAGAATAATTTTTAAATTGGAATTGAAAATAGAAAATACTATACTATGTATTTTAAATTTACAAAATAACCCTAATGTATATTTTACTTAAAATTTTAAGTCATCGTGACTCAAGTCACGACTTTTCAATTCACAATTTATAAATGTAAGCAATTCTCTATTAAAATTGAGGATTTTTTTTATGCCCAAATTTAAGATTTTAATTATCATATTTATTTAATCATATAAAAAAATACAGCATCTTACTTATGCTGTACATTCTCTATCGATTTTAACCTTATAAGTCTCTCTTTCAACTTATTTTCATACCCCATTTGAGTTGGCCTATAATATTTTCTATCCTTTATTTTATCTGGTAGATATTGTTGCTTAACATAATGATTATTATAATCATGAGGATAAAGATATTTATCAGAATTACTATATAATCTCTCTGCTCCACTATAGCCTTTTTCTCTTAAAGCTAAGGGTACTTCTCCAATTTCTCCATGTTCTACATCTTTAAGAGCTTCATTTATTGCTAAGTAAGCTGCATTACTTTTTGGTGCAGAAGCTATATAGGTTACCGCTTGAGATAATATGATTCTAGCTTCCGGCATTCCTATAACTTTAACTGAGTCCATTGCAGCTTTTGCTACTAATAGCGCATAAGGATCTGCATTTCCTACATCTTCTGAAGCAGCTATTAAAATCCTTCGAGCAATAAACTCTATATCTTCACCGGCATATAACATTCTAGCGAGATAATGCACTGCTGCATCAGGATCAGACCCTCTCATACTTTTAATAAAAGCAGATATAATATCATAATGATTATCACTATTTTTATCATAGGTAATATGTTTTCGTTGAATGCATTCTTCAATAACATCTAAATCAATATTTATTATTCCATCACTATCTTTATTGGTAGTGAGAACTGCTAATTCTAATGCATTTAATGCTCTTCTGCCATCACCATTAGATGTAATACATAAAAACTCCATTGCACCTTTAGTTAAATTAATCTTTATATTACCATAACCATTATCTTTATCTTCTAATGTTTTTAATATTAATTTTTCTATATGCTTTTCATTTAATGTTTCTAACTGAAAGACCATAGATCTAGATAATAAGGCTTTATTTACTTCAAAAAAAGGATTCTCTGTAGTAGCACCAATTAAAATTACCACTCCTTTTTCCACATGAGGAAGGAGTGCATCTTGCTGACTTTTATTAAATCTATGTATTTCATCAATAAATAGTATTGTCTTCTTATTGTACATTTTTAGATTATCTAGTGCAAAATCTATTATCTCCCTTAGTTCTTTAAGATTACTTGTAACTGCATTTATAGATTTAAAATTAGCTTTCGTACTACTAGCAATTACTGTAGCTAAACTTGTTTTCCCCGTTCCTGGAGGCCCGTATAATATTAAAGAAGTAAACCTATCTGATTGAATGGCTCTATAAAGTAATTTTCCAGGAGCTAAAATATGTTCTTGTCCAATGTATTCCCCTAAGGTTTTAGGCTTCATTCTCTCTGCTAAAGGTGCGGAAGAATCATTATTTCTATTATCCATATCAAATAAGCTTATATTTTCAAAGGTCATAGTATCACCCTACCTTTTTTATGAATGGTTTTTTTTATAAATTCTTTTATTTCAATTGTAAATTTTTTTTCATCTATGATATCATCTTTTACTTCAAAATAATCAATGTGATTGTTTTTTAAATAAGAGTTTATTATCATGACTTCATCTATAACTTCTTTTAAATCTATATTATCTAATTCTCTATTTCCAGTATTAAATAAACTAAAGATCATTTTTGTCATAAAACTTATGTTGATATCATTCACCAAATATTTCTCTTTATATAATATATCGTTATTATATAGACAAAATATCTTTATACGATTCTCATCAATATGTTCAATAGCAACTAGCCTTCTATTACTGTTTAATAGAACTAAATTATATAAGTCTTGTTTTAAATATCTAACTCTACCTAAATCATCTCTTATTTTTGCTGCTAGCTCAAAGTTTAATTCAAGTACTGAACTTTCCATTAAAGCATTAAATCTTTCTATTAATTTATCATCTTTAAGAGATAGATAATTTATTATAACTTTTATTTCTTCCATATACTTATTTCTAATATCTTTATCTATGCAAGCCCCTAAACAAAGATTTAAATTATAATTTAAGCAAGCAGATTTAGATATACTACTGCACTTTCGTATTTTAGTTATATCTATTATGCTATTAACTGCTTGATAAGTTGCATTAAAGTTAGTAAAAGGTCCATAATATAAATCCCCATCATCATATTTTTCATAGCATAAAACTACTCTAGGAAACTCTTCTTTAACAGTTATTTTTATATAGGGATATCTTTCATTATTCTTTAATAATTTATTGTAAGTTGGTTTATATGTTCTAATTAATTTACATTCTAATAGTAAAGCCTCTAATTCTGTATCTGTAGTTATATATTCAAAATCATGAATATTTTTCACAAGCTTTTGAACTTTGCTACTCTTATGATTCTTATTTCCAAAGTAACTAGATACTCTCCTCTTTAAATTTTTAGATTTTCCAACATATATAACTATATTTGAGCTATCTTTCATCAAATATACACCTGGACATTCCTTTAAATTTTTAACTTTTTGCTTCACTATTATTCCTCCAGAAATCAACATATCTCTAATATATTTATAAATTTTAGATTCTCCATAAATCATATCAAAAATATATACATAATAAAAGACTATAAGAGATTATAATCCCTCATAGTCTTATCTAGCTGCCAATAGATCTATATCAACTGATTGTCCATAAACTTCTTTATATAGTTCATAAACTCTTATTCCAAATAATTCACTTGAATATTCATAGGATTTACTCAAAGCATTTGAAGAAAACTTTTTCCTTAAATCATCATCCTTTAAAAGGTTAAGAATTAAAGATACAAAATCTTTTCCCCTATTATAAGTATATCCATTATAACCATCTATAACTACTTCTTCTATACATTGATCATATCTACATACTACAGGAGTTCCACAACTTAATGCTTCTATATATGTCAATCCCTGAGTTTCACTAGTAGATGCAGTAACAAACATATCAGAAATTTTATAATATTTATATACATCCTCTGGTTTTACCATGCCAGTGAAAATTATATTATCCAAAAGGTTTAAATTAGTAGCTTCTTCTTTCAATACATCTAGATAAGGCCCGCCACCTACTATTAAAAGCTTGGCCCTTTTTTCTTCTTCAATTATATACTTAAAATTTTCAATAATTTCTTCTATATTTTTTTCTTGAGCTATTCTTCCTATATAAGCAAGTACCTTATCTTCTTTATTTATACCAATGCTTTCTCTTAAGTTGATTCTTTCATATTCATTAAAATCTACCATAAAGCGAGACAAATTAATTCCTGTTGGTATAACTTTAATTGGTGCATCTACTCCATAACCAATTAAAGCATTCTTTGTTTTATCTGTTGGAGCAATTACTATATTTACTTTTTCCAATAACATTTTTATTATTTTAGCTGCTCTCTCTTTATTTATTACCTTTCCCTTCAAAAAATATGAAAGATAATCCTCATACATTGTATGATATGTGTGAACTAATGGTATACCTAAAGCTTTAGTTATTTTTCTAGCAATAATCATTGTAGAAAATTCAGACTGTGAATGTATAATATCTGGTTTCCAATCAATAATTTCTTTTATAAGATTATTACTAGTTATAGAAAATGTAACTCTTCTAGCTTCAGGATAAACCCATATTGGCTTTGATTTTAAATAATATACATCTCCATCTATATACGTTTCACCATTATTTGATAGAGTTATTATTTTTACATCATTTCCTTGTGATTTTAATTCTTTATATAAATTTATAGTTGATGTTACAACTCCATTAACTACTGGTGTAAATGTATCTGTTGTTATTAATATCTTCATAAATTAATACCTCCATCTCTAGAAGATATCTTAATTATAAGCTTGCATTATTAGTTATCACTTATAGATTTATTAAAAATATATTAGAAATAAATTGCAAAAATATATGATTCCTAGCTTTATAATAAAGTAAATATCGATACCTAACTACATTTACTTTATTATAAAGCTAACTATTAATGCTACTTATCATACTTTATTATACTACAAAATAAAGTAAATGATAGCTTTTCAATATTAAGAAAATAAATAAAGCTTCTATAAAATTATCGCCCTATTCTTCTCTATCTTCAAATATATATAAGAGTATAAAATCCTAATATGCTTTTTAATTTTTGCAGCACTATAGGGTTTCTTAATGAAAAATTAAAAATGAAAGATGAAGAATTATGGTNNATTATTAATCTTTAATTTTTAAGAGATTAAACTGTTTCTATAGAAAACTTATTTTCCAGAGTATATATTAAGTTTTTACATTGTATCCCTATATGTCCTCCTCCAACTATTAATAATTTACTTTTAAGAATAAAAATCTTAATTATATATATCTATATTTCCTCCACAAACCATATTTAATGCATCTTTTTCTTCTGTTAGTAAAAAATATAGCTTCCATTTTTATCGTATAATACCTTATTATAACATAATATTTATTGATAAAGATAAGATTATAGTCGATAATCAGAAATTATAGTGAAAACTTCCGATTCCTACACTCTGCTGAAATTTAAAAAGATGTGCTAAATCTTTAGCACATCTTAATATACTTCCATTCTATTTCTTTTCTATTTTATTTCTTTTCTATTTATTATTGCATTTAATATTACTCCAGTGATTGCAGCTAAACTGACTCCAGAAATTTTAACAGTTTCTGTTACAGATATGCCTAAAGTAAATCCAAATTTTTTCTCAATTATCCCTGTGCCAATACCTAGTATTAATATAACAGTCATGATTATTATATTTTTAATATTGAATTTAACTTTTTCACTTTTAATAGTTTTTACTCCAATTAATGCTATCATACTAAAAAGCATTAAACTTATTCCACCCATTACCGGTGCAGGTATTGACTGTAGGAATCCTCCTATTTTAGCTACTACACCAAGAACTATTGCTAACATTGCAGTTAATCTAATTATTGATGGATCATAATTTTTAGTTATTGCTAATACACCTGTATTTTCTCCATAAGTTGTGTTAGCCGGTCCTCCTATAAATGCTGAAAACATTGTTGCAAGTCCATCACCTAATAAAGTTCTATTTAGTCCTGGATCTTCTATAAAATTCTTTCCAACCACTTGGCCATTTGTAGTAATATCTCCAACATGCTCCATTAATACCGCTAAAACTACTGGTGCTATAACAGCTATTGATGAAAAATCAAATTTAGGTAATGTAAAGTTTGGTATTGAAAACAATGGTGCTTCTGATATTAAAGAAGTGTCTACCATACCAATTTTTAGTGCTAGTAAATATCCTATAGTTACTGCTAGCAAAATTGATAATTGTTTTATAAATCCTTTACCAAATAGTGTTATAATAAGTGCTATTGATAAAGTAATTGCTGCTACTATTAAATTTCCTGATGCCATATCGTAAGCAGTTGGTATTAAATTTAATCCTATAGCTATTATCATTGGACCAACTACTTGCGCTGGTAAAAATTTTTTTATATTGTTTACTCCTACTTTACGAACAAACAATGAAGCAATTACATATACAAGTCCTGCTATCACTATACCGCCTTGAGCATATCTAAGGTCACCATTGTGTAGTTCTGTCACTGATATAATAACTGGAATGAATGCAAAAGATGAACCTAAAAATACCGGAACTTTTCCTTTGGTACATAGATGGAATATAAGTGTTCCACACCCTGCTGCAATTAATGCAATAGATGGATCAAATCCTGTAAGTATAGGAACTAGCACTGTAGCACCAAACATGGCTATTAAATGTTGAAATGCTAGCACAAGTCTTTGTGCTGACTGAAGTAACGATTTGTTTTCTTTACTGTTAACATCTGATTTAGTAATAACATTTTGTGACATAAAAAAACCTCCTTAATTTTGACAAGGAGAAATTAACTTTCTCCCTTTTCAGCCTCTCTGAACTGATTTAAAGGTAATACATAATAAAAAAACTTCTTGCTACTGCAAGAAGTTATAATATACCTGTAAAAATAACTATACTTTTAATCTTGCAGCCTCTCTGGACCGTATTAAAGATTATTCACTTTGATAAGAATTATATCACTTTTTATCCTGTCTTACAAGTATTAAATTATTAAATTTTACTGTTCTACTCATAATTTTTAATATATCTTTATAAACTTTTTCATTATTAACCTTTACAACTTCTCCTTTAGCAACTCGTTCCACTATTTTTTCTAGTTTTTCCGGAGGATTAACTTTTCTTAATGGGTCATTTCTCCATATAATTAGGCTTTCACACTCCTCAATTGTTAATATTTTCCTTTCTTTGTCCTCATGTCTCTTTAAAGTTATAACTATGATGTACAGTGAAACTATAAGTACAATTAAAGAAATACTGTCAATTATAATATAATTCATAAAAACTCTCCTTATCCAAAACTAATCCTTATTATTCTTAACGCTATTAAAAAGTTATTTATATAATTCTTATTTCTACAAATTCTTTAAAAGCGCTAAGTTCAGCTATAAGATTTAGAATATTGATATATGGTGGAATTAAAACATAGTATATGCAGTATTCTGTGTTTTTATTACACTCTTCCTTATATTTACATTCCACATCTAAAATTTCTATATCTTTATCTGCTAAAACTTTGTATAATGCTGACATCGCAGCTTCTCTATCTATATATTTTACTTCTATTTTAATTTTTATTGTTTTATCAATGCACTTTTTTTCTATTTTTTCAAAACTTACCAATACTAAAAATACAACTATAGATGATACTATGCTTAAGAAATAATATCCCATGCCTATAGCTAATCCAATACAAGCTACAATCCAAATAGAAGCAGCAGTTGTAAGTCCTTTTACTGATCCTTTCTCATGTATTATTGTTCCAGCACCTAAGAATCCTACACCGGTAATAACCTGTGCACCTAATCTAGCTAAATCTACTTTTAGAACATCTTTTAAGACTATATTGCTACTTATAATATTTATAGCATCCTGGGAGATTAGTATTTGTATCATAGAAATTATGGCAGCACCAATGCATACTAGAGAATGAGTCCTAAGTCCTGCAGGTCTATGTTTATACTCTCTTTCATATCCAATGACTCCACCTACAAACATGGCTACTAATAATCTTATTATTATTTCGTATTTTTCCATTAAAACACATCCCTATAATTAATAAAAAATATATAAACATAACAATTCAAAAAAATAATATGTGCATTAATTATTATTCTTTTACTTCTCTAATTAAGTTATTCAATAATGATGTACAATTTAAAGCCATTTCTTCCTTATATAATTAAGAATTGAACATAATTTAGAGAAGCCTTTAATGGATTTCTTTTTTGAATTCACACAGCAACTTATATATAAGCTAACAATACAATTACTAGCGAGAAAATCAATTAACGAAATTAGTTTGATTAAAATTAATTTCAACTATAACTGTATATTTTGCATTATGGGCTAAAATACTTAAGAAACAATTATATCAATGCACACATTAAATTTGTAAGCAGTATATCTATAATATGTATATTTTATTATATTGGTGACTAAAATTTTGGAGTTTAAAATAAAATAGCTATTTAAAATATAAAAGCAGCTAATTAAGTAAAAATTTTAAACTTAATTAATGTTATTTTGACTTATGTTTTAGATTAAAAGTAGTATCAAGCATCTACGTAGAACATGCTTTCATACATTTACCGCAACAAATACATTCTCTGAACTATTAGAACTTTCATAGACTTATGTTCAAATTTACGTAAATTTAATACAAAAGAGAAGGATACGCAATAAGCATATCCTTCTCCATATTAATTTTATTCAAAAGAAAATTTATAATTATTTAATCCTAATTCTTTTTTTAGTATCAAAATATCCTGCTGTAATGCTTTATTTACAGGTACCCCTTTATCTTTTCTATAAAGCCAAGCCTCATACTCTTTTTCTCCAGCAGTATAAATTCTTTCCATTCCAGGAGCTTTTTTAGAATCTCTGAGTGCTCTTAATATTTCTCCTGTTGTAGATTTGAAACTATTGAGCTCTGTAAAAGCTTCTATATTTATTGCCATAAAGAAATGCCCTAATCTATATGGAACTTTCTTGCCATCTTCAAAGCCATTTAATGCTTTTAGAAAAGCTCCTCCTTGAAGTGCTGCAGATAATATTTCAACTACTGTAGCATAACCATATCCCTTATATCCTCCAGTTTCTTCTCCAATACCTCCTAATGGGGTAAGAGCTGCCTTTCCAATTGTTAAATCTTTTAAAATCTGATGAGTATCTACACGAGTATTTCCCTCTTCATCTATTACCCATCCTTCAGGTAATTCTTTGTTTTCTCTATCATAAACTTCAATTTTGCCTCTTTGACTAGTAGATGTTGCACAGTCTAATACAAAAGGAAACTGCTCATCTGTAGGAATTCCAAAAGTTAGTGGATTAGTACCTAGCATATTTTCCACTCCAAAAGTTGGAGCAATAGATGGTCTAGCATTAGTTCCTGTAACACCTATCATACCTTGCTCTGTAGCCAGCGTTGCATAATAACCAGCTATTCCATAATGAGAAGAGTTTTTTACAGCTACCATTCCCATGCCATAGACCTTAGCTTTTTCTATTGCCATTTCCATGGCTTTTTGCCCTATAACATGCCCAAGTCCATTATTACCATCTATCACTGCAGTAGTTGGCGTTTCTTTAATAATATCAATTTTAGTATTTACTTCTAAAATTCCATCTTTTATTCGATCGTAATAAATTGGTTTTAATCTGCCTATACCATGAGAATCAATTCCTCTTTTATCAGATGTAATAAGTACTTCAGCACAAATTTTTGCATGTTCTTCTGGCACACCTACTGCCTTAAAAACATCTACCATAAAATTTTCTAAATAATTAAAATCTATCCAATACACTTGTTCATTTTCCATAATTTCTTCACCTTCTTAAATAAATCATCTTGCAATAGATTTGTGGGAAATAGTATTTTTTTTAGGTTTAGATAAAGCCAAAATGGTTCCTAAAACCATAGAAAGAATTGCTGCCGTTAATACCCTATATTGTGTTGGCAATAAAAAAGTAATAGTATGAGCAGGAATCCAAAAAATTGGAATGGTCTTTAAAACAACGAAATTTAAATATCTATACCAATCTATATTATTAACTACCTCTTTTAATTTTACTTTTTTTATTTTATTTAGTTTACCATTACCGAGTTCAATATAAGTATCAGTAATTCTATGAAATGCCATAAAAGTTGGTGCAAAAACTATATTCATAAATGCACTTGTAAAAAATGCAAATAAAACTTTATAAATAGTTGATTCTTTTTGAGCTGAAGGAAGTAAACCTGAATCCATCACTCCTACTACTCCTTTAGCAAAAATATCAAAAACAACAGTGAACGCCATTCCTATAAATCCCCATACAATAAATTTATATACTATTCCTATAGGCTTTTCATAATTTCCTTTTATTATTCTAAGCGCTAAAATTTCACCTAAGGTAGCTAATATAGATACTTTTAAGAATCCTATAATATATGGATGAGATTTTGCTAAAATAGTTAAACTATTGGTATCTTCACCGTTTAGTAATTGAAATAATAAAAATATTACTAGTCCAACTGTAATCCCCCAAATAATATCTCCTTTTTTCATAATTATTCCCCCTATTATTTATTTCGATCTGTTAACTTATA
>NZ_DKLM01000004.1:1155-22609 GCF_002455975.1 Clostridium sp. UBA6640 | reverse complement strand
AATTAATTTTAAATTTCTCAGTGGCAGCTGAGAAATATCCACAACTGTGAATTTTGCATTGTGAACTGTGAATTGAATTAAGTTCGCTGCTACAGTATCAATTCAAAATTTCTTAAATTTTGCTAAGAGATATCCTTAATTGTGAATTAAATTAAATAATAATTTTGATGTATACATTAAATTTTAATTGGCATATCTATATATAGATAAACTACTCTAAAAAATAATAATTAATATTTTGACATTATTAAATAATATGATACAATCTATTATTAAATATAAAAAATTCAATATTGTTAGGAGTGAGTACTATGGGAAATATCGCAGCATTTTTTGATATTGATGGAACAATATATAGAGAAGGTTTAATAACAGAAGTTTTTAAAAAGATAATAAAATATGAATTAGTAGAAGAAAAAAAATGGTATAGTGAAGTTAGACCATCTTTTATTAAATGGGATAAAAGACAAGGTGATTACGATACTTATTTGTTAAAAATGGTAGATATATATATGGAAGCTATAAAAGGGATAAGCAGAAATCATATAGATTACATTGCGAAAAAAGTAATAGAGCAAAAAGGGGATAGAGTATATACATTTTCAAGAGAGAGAATAAGATGGCATAAAGAACAAGGCCATATAGTTATTGCCATATCCGGTTCTCCAATTGAGCTTGTAAGAGAAATGTCAAGCAAATACAATATGGATGATTATAGAGGTTCCATATATTTGTTAGATGAAAATGAAAATTACACAGGTAACATAATACCTATGTGGGATTCTGAAAGCAAGGAAAAAGCGTTGATGGAATTAAAAGAAAAATATGATATAGATCTTGAAAAAAGTTATGCATATGGTGATACATCTGGTGATTTTACCATGTTTAAATCTGTAGGAATACCTTACTGTATAAATCCTACTAAAGAGCTTTTAACAAAAGTTATGGAAGATGAAGAAGTAAAGGATAAAATAAAAGTTATAGTTGAGAGAAAAGATGTAACTTATAACTTAAATATAGATAATATACAATTTTTATAATATTTCTAAAAAACTTTCTAGAGAATTTATCTGAGGTTTTGTTTTCACAAACCTAAAAGGCTTAAAACTAGTAATGTTAAGTTGCTAAGCCTTATAGGGTTGTTCTAATTAACTCAGCTTCTTCTCTATATCTTAACTAAAACAATAATCAGTGAATACTACATTAAATTGAGTATTCGCTTTTTTAAAATATTAATTCTATTTTCTATTTCTTTAATTCTAGTAGTAAATTTTTCATGTAAATTAGGAATACACTTATTTTCTCATTCATTCTTTAGTAAAACTTTAAAAGTCATACAATAAATTTAAATTAACTCAAAAAATATTATTGGTTCACTAATTTTCTTCCTAATAAAAATATCCACGCCATATTTACAGCTAAACTAAAAACTAAAATTTTTCCATTTATATAACTATTTTTTATTATTTCTAAACTATAATAGTTAGGTATTATATAAGTTAGGAATTTTATTTTACTATCTATAAAATAATTTATTGCAGGTATAAACAATATAAAGCTACAAAGCTTAGTTAATGTTAATCCTTGAAGTTTATTTTCTCCAAAAGCTCCCATAAAAATTGTAGTTATAGGTGCTAAAAATGAGGTTAGAAATACTATTATAAAAATATTAATCATTCTAGCTTTTACTAAATTTGCAGCTATGAATAATATTAAGTTCATTATAAAGCTAATAGCAAAAGGCATTGATAATCTATATATTAGGTAATTCACTTTTTTAAGAGGTGTTATAGAAAAATATATTATTAAATTTTGATCTTTTTCATCTAATAATATTAATCCTACAAGTACTCCTATAAGGAAAGGTGTCATTATTAATGCCATCCATAGTATAAGAGCATAGTAATTGTTTAAAGACATATTAAACTTACTCTCTATAAATCTAATTCCTATTGTACAAAATATAATTAGTAATAATGGACAAGTAAAAGAAATTAAATACATAGGATCTTTATACATATTTTTTAAATCTTCCTTTATTAAAACTAATAATTTTTTCATGGTTTCACCAGCCTTAAATAAACTTATTTCTTAAAACTACTTTTGTTAAATCGTATAAAACTATCATCCAAATTATAGATATTAGAAAATATATAATATTAATTTCACTTCTATAAATAACTTTTTCGATTAAGGATATAGCTACATAAGTAGGAAATATATTAAACAGTTCAAAGCTTGTAATTTTAAAATAATTTAAAATTGGAATTGCTATTACTATGCCTACCAGTGTTGCTATTAAAAAATAGTGATTTAAAGTTTTTGAATACATTCCTGTTATTAAGCCTATTAATGTAAAAATCATAGAGTTTACTGCAATTACACTTATTAATAAAATTATATTGAATTCTAATCCTTTAACTGTAAAAGTAATAATTAAACTTACTATGACTGAAATAAGACTTAAAGATATACACTTTGATATTATATACTCCTGTAATGTTAGTGGAGTTATAGATAAAGCTAAAGGTATGCCTTGATTTCTCTCTAATAACACCATAGCTCCTACAAAGAAAAATCCTAAAAAAGTAGGATCTGAAAAAATTAAAAATATTAATGCCGTATTGGTAAAATTACTCGGTATTAGTTGAAGTGCTAGTATATAAATAATAGAAATAAACCCATATATAAAATAAATACCATTTTTATATTGAGACATAATATCATACTTTATGCTGTGTAAAATTCTCATACTAGAATCCTCCCTGTAACCTCTCTAAAGATTTCTTCTAAAGACGCTTCTAGTGTATAAATCTTTTCCACTTCTTTATTATTAATAATATGAAGAAATTCCTTGTTTTCTCCTAAACACTTTAAGTTAAAGTCCTTTTGCAAAACATCACTTTCTTTATACTCAACTCTAATTTTCTTATCTCCATATTTAAGCTTTAAAGCTCTTGGACTATCTATAAGCTTAATTTCACCGTCTACTATAAAAGCAACTCTATCGCATATTTTTTCTGCAATGCTCATATTATGAGTAGTTAAAATTATAGTTTTTCCTTCATGTTTTTTCTTTAAAATAATATCCTCAATCACCTTAGAATTATTTGGATCAAGACCTGAAGTAGGTTCATCTAAAAATAATAATTCAGGATCATTTAAAAGTGCTCTACAAAAATTTAGTCTCATCTTCATACCCTTGGATAATTCTTCAACCTTTTTATGTCTATGACTTTCTAAGTCCACTATTTTTAGCAATTCTAAAATATTAGTACAACTATTCTTATAAAGCTTATTAAAAAATTCTAGGTTCTCTATAACTGTTAATTTTATATATAAATTAGGAAGCTCAAATCCTACCCCAATTTTTTCGTAATATTCTTCATTGCAATTTTTTACTTCTTGGTCCATTACCTTAACAGTTCCTCTATAGTTTTTCATAAGTCCTAGGAGAATCTTTTGGACCGTACTTTTTCCTGCTCCTGATGGACCTAAAAACCCAAAAATTTCACCTCTTTTAATGTTAAAATTCATATTTCTAATACTGTCTTCTTTGCTACTTTTATATCGAAAATTTAAATTTTTAGCTTCTATCATAAATACCCCTCCACAATAAAAATCGATTGTTCGTTTTTGATTTTTAATAAAACATACTGCAAATTCTACAGTATGTTTTATTTGACTAATTTAAGTTTTTATTTTATATAACTTATGTATTATAATTCAATTCCCTTTATAAATATAAATAAATAGTTATACAATGCTTCTTTTGATAATTTTTCACAAGGATTGTACTTAATCATGGTCAAAATTCCTTGTAAAAAAGCTGCTGCTATCATTTTTGATAATAGTACATTATGTTGATTTTTTTCTAAATGACTTAAAAAATGTTCTTCTAACATTGAAAGAAATTTAGAATTAAAGCCATCAAATTCACTGCCTTTATTTCCTTCCATTAGAATTACAAAGTTTTTATTAAAAATTTCTTCAAACCCTAATGGAAAAAAAGTATTTAATTCTGAAAAAATCATTTCCTTAGAAAGATTATTAGCTTCTACATTACTTTTATGATGATGGTTTATTAAATGATCAACTTTTTCTATAATAGGCTTCACTACAATTGAAAAAACCTCATTTTTGCTTTTAAAATAATTATAAAAATTTCCTATGGTAGTTCCTGCCTTTTTAGCTATACTTCTAATTGCTGCTCTTTCAAAGCCTTTCTCATAAAACTCATCTTTAGCAGCCTCAATTATAGAATTTCTAACTTCTTCCTTTAGCACTTGCATAAAAAATCATCCGTTCTTTATTATATTTCTATAATATGTCTCCTTTTATAAAATATCAACCTAATTCAACAAAAATAATCATACTTTTACATCTTTTCTATTAAATTAGCATTAAAACTAAATTAGTTCATAACTAATAATTATTATTCTATGATATAATTGTTTTATATTTTGCATGAAGGGGGGATGTAAATGGAGAATTTAAAATTACAGATAAAGAAAAATCTCCATATATTAGTTCTAATTTTATTAGCTTATATAGGAATCAAACTTATTGATAACTACTCAATAGTAGCAGATGCTTATAAGTTTGTTATGGGGATATTATCACCTTTTATATTAGGTGCAGTTATAGCTTATGCACTAAATCCATTGATGGTTTATATTGAGAAAAAATTACAGGTTTCTAGGGGAATAAGCGTACTCCTAACTTGTATAATAGTAATTTTAGTATTAACTCTTTCTATAGTATATTTAGTACCTGGAATTACTGGAAACATTAAAAACCTTATTAATTCTACACCAGATATGGTTTCATCCGCTAATGGATGGATTAGAGACAATGTTAACAGCAAATTTGTTCTAGAATTAACTAAAAAGTTTGATCTAGCTAAAACCTTAGGAGCATGGTCTACTACCTTATTTAATGCCTTGCTTTCATCATTGGTATCAGTGACTGCTTCTATTATTAAATGGGGATTTGCTCTTATCATTGCTATATATTATTTAATTTACAAAGAAATTTTTGTAAAATCTCTGAAAAAAGGAATATTTATTTTATTTAAAAAGAAATATGGTGTAAAAATGCTAGAATTATTACACTGTACAGATGATATGCTTGGAACATATTTGGGAGTTAGAGCTTTAGAATCTCTAATAGTGGCTATAGCTTGCTTTATAGGATTAATATTTATAAAATCTCAATATATTATACTTATTTCCGTATTCTTTGGAATAACGAACATGATTCCAATTTTCGGTCCATTTTTAGGTATAGTATTTGGGACAATCTTAAATTTATTCCACTCACCAGTAACTGCTTTAATTGTACTTATATGGCTATTTATATTACAACAAATAGATGGTAACTGGCTTGGACCTAAAATGTCTAGCGATAGTGTAGGCATTAACCCTGTTACTTGTGTACTTTCATTAAGTGTAGGTGGTGCAGTTTATGGAATGTTAGGTATGCTTATTGCCGTCCCTATAGCTGGAGTTATAAAAATATATTATGAAAGATTCATGAAAAGATATGATGATAAACATCCAGAAATCGCTGACATGGTGGATAATACTAAGATAGATATAAGTCACTTAAAGTTTGAAAAGAAAAAACCATCTCAAAAATAAATTTTTGAGATAGAATTCACAATTTATAAATAGGTCATTTCTCAGTTTTTCTGAGAAATGACCTATTTATTTAAAATATATTACTCATATTTTACGAACTACGATCTATATAAAATTTATTAATACCCAAGTTGCTTTCCAACAAAGATAACTTTTATTCTTCCTTTAACAAATTGTCCTCTTATAATTACAAAGTCATTACAAATCCTACTTGGACTTTTACAATCCACACAATACCCTAAAGTTGTACATGGAGTATTTTTATTTAATCTTTTAGCATCAATAGGAGCTGAATAATTTCGTACTCTTTTTTCTGCCTCATCTATGTCTTTAACTATCTTATTTATTCCAGCTACTAATATAATCTGTTTAGGTCCATATAACATTGGCGCAACTCTACTTCCATTACCATCTATATTATAAAGTTCGCCACTTTCAGTGATAGCATTTGTACTACAAAGAAAAGTATCTGATGAAAAGTTTTCCTCATAAATTTTTCTTTTTTCTTCCTTTGTAATCCCATCTTTATATTTATCTAAAAAAATGTATTTTTCATTACGAAGAAAATCTATAACCCCAGTTTCAAAAAGCGTCATAGAATCACCAACTCCAACTACAGAGCCATCAGGAATTAGACTTTTTAATAATTCTATTAATTCAACTTCGTCATTAACAAAGTGTCCTTCCATATTCCGTTTATTTAACCCTTCTATGGTTCTCTCTATTCTCTTTTCAATATACCATGAAAGACTCTCATCCATTTTAATACGTCCCTTCGAATAAAGTAATTTAATTACATTAGCTTTTTAAGTGTAGCCTTTTTATTATATTTTAAAATGCTACTATCATATAGATTATATCATACCTCTTATTTTCTTATTCTATAAGCTATTACTTTTACTATAAACCATTTCTACATGTGGAATATTAACATCTAAATAAACTTCTGATACTTCTTTAAATCCAAATTTTCCATAGGCTTTTCTTAAATATTCCTGCGCAGAAATCTTTATAGTTTTTTCATTTAATTCATCTTCTATAAAACTTATAGCTTTTTCCATAAGCTCTGTAAAAATGCCCTTCCCCCTATATTCTTTAGCAGTTAAAACTCTACCAATAGCAACTTCATCATATACCACTCCCTTAGGAAGTATCCTAAGATAAGCAACTACATTATTATTCTCTTCTTTAAAGAGATGATAAGATTTTAAATCTAAACCATCTAATTCTTCATATATACAATTTTGTTCCAGTACAAATATATTAATTCTTTCCCTTACAATGTTATGTAACTCCAGTGTAGTTAACTCTTCAAATTTTTTTAGTTTCCAAGTCATAATATATCCTCCTTCATCTGCTTTTTATATAATGGACTTTTAAGAAAATAGCTTTTTATTATATTGGCTTATTTTATTTCATATGCCTAAGCATATAATCAAATATTTATAGTTTATATCCTAGTATTATTTTGAAATACATGATAGGATTTTCATAATTAAATATAGAAATACACTATATAAGCATATTACGAATTGATACAAGAATCACCACATATTATATAATACCAATGCAATAATATAATACTGGATATTTATATTATAAAGAATCTATAGACAGTATTAAATATGATTTAATGAGGTGGCTATAAAATTGAGATCACAGATAAAATTAATTCTTACTCTTCTACTAATTTTGCTATTAACTATAACAGCATGCAATAAAAAGCAGACGGAAGACTTTAATATTACTTGGGTAAAAGGCACAAGTTATAATGAAGCTATTGAAAAAGGATTACAACAAGATGGAGCTTCTATTGAAGATTTACTTTATGAAGAAGAACTTTATGAAAATAAAATAATATTTTTTACAGTGGATAATTCTTTAGGTATAGCATCCGTGAGTAAAGATAAAGAAGATTGGATTTGGTGTAGATTGTCTCCATTTTTCAGATTCGAATCTGATCCAATTTCACCTTCTCCATATATGACTGCATGGTCAGAAATCACAATGCCTAATGGAAATAAGTATTATTTAGCAACGGGAAGAATATATGATTCAAATATATCAAAATTAACTTTATCCGGTGAAGAAATAAATGCTGTGATAAAAGAAAAAGATGGAGCCATATTTTGGTTTAAGCTATTCAATAATAAACCTTTGGACGAAAATATTAAAGCCTATGATAAAGATGGGAAAATAATAGAATGAAAAATTAGCAGCCAAACATCTTTTGAAATGTTAATAAATTATTTCAAAAGATGTTTTTCAAAATAACTAATCCGTATGCTATAATCCTTTGTCTTACGCAAAACATCTGTTTTATCTTTCACTAGTTATTTTATTTCAGATGCCTTATTTTTTATTTTAAGCCACTCATCTTTTAACATATCCATGTATACTACATCTGAAAATTCACCAATTCTAGAGTCAAAATAACCACTTCTAATTATGCCTATTTCTTTAAAGCCTAATTTTTTATAAAGATTTTGTGCTCTTTTATTATCTATCATTGTAGTTAGTTCTATCTTATTTAAATTTAGAAATCTAAACATGAAATCTATAAAATGATATAATGCATCTATTCCATAGCCTTTCCCCTGTTCGGTAACTTCACAAATTTTTATTCCAAATTCAGATTTTTGATTTCTACTATCAAAGCCATTATAATTAATTTCTCCAATAGGAGTCATATCTTCTTTTCTTAATATCAAAAATCTCTTTCTTTCTGGATAAAGTTCACTATTTTCTATTTCTTTTAATATGCTCAGCCTAATTCTTTCTTTACTTTGAAGAGTGCCAAAAGCAAGAGCAGCATGCTCCATCATGCTTTCATCATTCCACCATTTATGTAGATATTCTTCATCCCCAATTTCAAGTGGTCTTATAATAACTTTTTTTCCTTTAATCAATTTATATCCCCCTAAGATTTATTTCATATAAGTAAATACTATATCATCCATTTTTCTAAGTCTAAATAAGCCTCTAATAACCATGGATGTATAACTTTAAGATTTTCTTTATTATCCATTTGATATTTAATAAATTTAAATGCAGATAATTCTAATGATGTATTAAGAGCTTTTTCCACTTCATCAATATAAGGTGGCAACCCTTTTTGATCCCACTCTATTTTATCTGCTATAAATAAAACCATATCTAGTGGAGAAGCATTAGATTTTAATGTAGTATGGCAACTAATAGCTTCTAAAATTTCCTTATTACTAATATTAAATATTTCTGCAGCCATAACCCTAGATATTTTTTGATGAAGAATCATTGGAAACTTTTCTTCTTCTAATAAAATTTCTATATTAAGTTTCTTACAAAGCTCTAATTTTTCCTCATTTGGATAAACGCCACTTATATCATGTAGAAGTCCTGCAATCTCAGCTAAATTTTCATCAACCCCAAATTGTTTAGCTAAAGATTTAGCTTTTTCTGCAACCTTTAATGAATGATTTGCTATTACAACTCTGTTATATTTCATAAGAAGATTATAAGAATCCTCTCTAATGTTTCCTGTTAGAGGTACATCCCTCGTTTTTCCTTTAAATATATCATTCATTTTAGTTACCTCATTTCTTAACTATTTTTATATCTTTTGCTAGTATTTTAATTTCTCCTCCAAAGAGTTCAATTGTAAATAATGCATACTTATGCTTATTTTCTATTTTATACTTTACTGGAGTATCCATATCCTCACTATATTCTATATTCCATTTTGGATAACAATCTTCAACTATATTATCATCAGATTTTTTGTAGCTCTCTACTGATGCTCCCTGTATTTGATAATCACCATTATCACTAAATACATCAAAGTCTACATTCATATTTATATTAGCTACATCAATAAATTGAATAATCGCATTATAAATTTCCTTAAAATTTCGATCCCACAAAGTTAAATCAAATCTTATAGCATATTGTGACATATCACAATTATGTAACTCCTTTGGAGGAATGATATCCATCTTTCGCATAAAACCATCATGAAAATTTATTTCTTTAAACTCTGTTATAATCTTTTCTATATTTCTCATTTTTTCTCCTCTTTATATAAATAGCAAACACGAATAATTTAAGGGACGGTTCATCAAAATTTGTAAAATCATTAAATAGCTTGTCTAGAAATTTATATTAAATGTAATGAACCGTCCCTATTTTCTTTTCTCCATAACAACAAATTTAAAACCTTCATATTCCACATATTCATTGCATTGTATAAAGTTAAGCTTTTTAAATAATTTTAAAGCTGGTATATTATTTTCACTGGTTTCTATATATATTCTTTTTATATCCATGTTATTAAATATATACTCACTAGCTACTTTTATTGCTTTACAGGCAATACCTCTATTCCAATATCTTTTATCGCCTATTTCTATGCCCATTTCTCCTTCACTTCTTACTCTATCTATACTGAAAAAATTTACAAAGCCTATAGGTAAATCTTCATGATTTGTAATCATAAAATATTTATATTTTCTACGGCTTATATCTTCATTCATTATTTCATTATCGAATCTTCTACAGCACTCCATGCATTCCTTAATTAATTCCTTAGTATTTTGAGGAATTGGTCTAGGATCATGCTTATTTACTTCTTTATCTATTCTCCATGAAAAAAGGCTTACAATATCCTCACCACAAATATCCCTTATCTTAATTTCATTATCTTTATAATAAATCATTTAATCCTCCTGTTTTAGGGACGGTTCATTAAAACTTTTGAAATTAATAAACTGCTTGTCTATTATTAACTTCAATAAAAAATTATGAACCGTCCCTTATATATAAACTTTAATTAAAATTAATAAACCATTCCTCTGATAAAATTGCATATTGGTATGTATCATTCCAAATAGGATTTCTTTCTTTATCACATTTAAAGAAAACATTTTTTAGCAAATGTCCTTCTCTTCTCATATTCAATCTCTCTAATAACTTCCATGAAGCTGTATTATCAGGATTACACATATCAATTATTCTGTGTGCTTTTAACTTATTAAATCCATAATCTAAAATTTTCTTGCAGCTTTCTGTAGCATAGCCTTTTCCATAATACCTTGGATTGAAAACATACCCTATTTCCCATGTAGAAAATTCTTTTGGATCTTGTTGGCTAAAATATATATTTCCTATTAATTTATTATTTTCTTTTAAACAAACTGCCCAAAAAGCATCTTCCTTTGAACGATACATTGCTTCTTCTCTACATTGTTCTTCAGTATAAATATCATATGACTCATATTTTACTACTGTTTCTTGAGAAAGATATTCGTATAAATCCTTCCAATCATTTGAGGAAAATTTTCTCAATATCAGCCTTTCTGTTTCTAAACTTCCCATTCTAATCCCCTCTTACAATTAAAAATTTCAATGCTCAATTCCCCATTAAATAAAGTTTATGTATATATCTTATCGCTATAAAAACTAGCAATAAAATTGCTAGTTTTAAAAAATTTCATACCATAATTATATGAAATTACATTATTAAATTTTTAAATTCTGCATTCAAATATTATATTTTCTTCATTTGGATATAAAGCCATGTTGCAGTCTCTTATTATTTTTATATGCTTAAATCCTATATTTTTCAAAATCTCTTCAAATTCATTGATATCATATAATCTCATAGAAAAATCCATTTCTTCACTTTCAATTATTTTGTCACCATCTAAAAGTTCATATCTTAATGGAGACGAAATAATCTTATTTGTTTTATCATAATGAGATTTTGAATATTGTACTATAACTTTACCATCGGCTCTAGTCATTCTATTCGCTTCTTCCCATTTATCACATTCTTCTGCCCTGCATTCTGTTGTTAATACATCCAGAAGTAAAGTGCCATTTTCATTTAAATTCTCTTTTAATCTATTAAGACTTGATATAACAATTTCTTTATCAAGTAATAATGAAAATGAACCTACAGGTATCATAATTAAATCATATTTAGCTTCTGTCTGAAAGTTATGAATTCCCGCATTAAAAACATTCCCATTTAAATTCTTAGTTTTCATCCTTTCCCTGCAAGAATTTAACATATCATCTGAAATATCAAATCCTTCAATATTAAAACCCTCTTCTAAAAAAGGTATGATAAATCTGCCTGATCCACACATAGGTTCTAATATTCTCATTTTCTTATCTGTTATATAACCCATATAAAAATCTAGCTGTTCTTTATCTATTGTCGGCTTATCTAAGTCATAAATTTGTGTGCATAGACTTCCATAATAACTCAATATTTTATCCCCCTATTTATATAGTTGCTATTTCTTTTTTATTTAATGATAATTTTTTATAGTAAAATTATCAAAAATCACTCTTACTTACAAGCTTTAAAAACAATTTTTCTTACGCTATCTTCTGATAGGCAGTAAAGTGTTGATAATTTATTTATAGACAATCCAGAATTAAAAAGAGAAACTATTTTGCTATTTCTTTCATTTAATTCTTTTCTATATCCACTCTTTTCGCCCCAAGAAATCTTCTCACTTTTTTTGGGTATATAAATGATTTCACCTTCCACATACTTTTGTATTTCTTCTAATAATTCTTTAGGTAAAACATTCTTTCCATTTATATAACTCAATATTATATCCTCCCTATTTAAGTCCATTAATAAATAGACTCTAAAAACAAGGAAAACCTAATGTAAATATCCTAGATTTCACAGGTTTATTCCCTGTTTATAGAACTCTAACCTCTATTTTTAGATATTTGCTGACTGTCATTTGAACCTCTCCTTTCAAAATATATATGTAAATTTTAACATATTTATATATTCTATTCCACTTAAAGAAAAACTTATAATTTTAACTTTTATAAAAACATTAAGTATATTAATTCTATCTTATTATAAAAGTAAGCTTTTTCTCAATATAAAGAATGATTATAACTAATCATTCCGTATATTAGATCTTTATAGTATGAAATATATTATAATTAATATTTATTTTTCTATTGCTTAATTTATTTATCCTTTATTTTTTTATACGTACTCCATGTACCCACTTCTTTAAACCCGATCTCTTTATAGATTTTTCCTGCTCTCGGATTCTCATAGTAAAGACATAGAGTTTTTCCTTCTTTCAAAAGATCTTTACACAATGTATTTAAACAAGCGGAAGCATAACCATATTCTCTATATTTTTCTTCTGTCATTACATTTACTATTATTGCAGAAAAGCTATTTTCAATGGAGGTTTGTGCGTAAGATACCATATTGCCATCTATCTCTACATAGTAACCTCGTGCAGTCTTAGTTTCAAAATCTTTTAGCAACATCTCTTTAAAATTTTTACTTCCACCTTTAAATTCTTTAATTTTATCTCTTAATTCAACTATCCTATTCACATCATCTACTGTAACCTTTTTAACTACTATATTGTTATTTACTTTAAATCTAGGATTAATACTCCGCAAAATGCTATAGCAGTTTTTTTGTGGAGCTTCTAAAGGTAGTCCAGTTTCTTCAAACTTTGAAACAACTTCTTCTTTTCCTACTAACATATAAAAATTGCCAAAGCTTTCTATAATTTTTGTCATTGCTTTTACATCAAATTCATTCCTAGCATATACCATAATAAATCCAAAGCACTTAAGAAGAATACTATTCAATTTATTATTATTGAACCCTCCATAAACTTCCTGGAATCCTCCATCATATCCAAACTCTTCAATATCGCTTATTAAATAATGATTAAATTCCGCCTCTTCTTTTAAGAATTTCATAACTATTAAATTATCATTTTCATTCAATTTTCTAACCATAGCCATCCCCCTTTAATTCTGCTACACTCTTCATATCAATCCCCTTAATCATGTAGATTCTGCTCCTTCACTTAAAGCCACATTAACAAAATTTTACTATTTAAATTCAATAAATCTTTTATAATCCCTTTTTATTATAAAAATTAACACCTTACACACATATATAGAGATACAATGTTAAAACTTAATATATACTCTGGAAAATAAATTTTCTATAAAAACAGCTTAAATCCTTAGAAATTAAGGATTAATAATGAAGAATNNAAGAATTTTTGTTATGGAAATTTAAATCGTGCATAAGTTAAATTTTCATTAGGAAACCCTATATATACAAAATATGCAAGGTGTAATATATCAAATGAAGTCGCATTTTTCTCCAGTATAATAGACATTTAGTCGGTGTAGTGCTCTTGTAGAGGCTATATATAAAAGCTTTCTATCAAATTCACTTTTATAATTATCTTTTGAAGCATTATATATAATAACCACATCAAATTCTAATCCTTTTGCCATATATGCAGGTATAACTAAAGTGCCTTTTTCAAACTCACCACCTTTTATATTCAATAATTTAATATGGGCTAATCTATTTAATCCTTGTTCAATTTCTTCTGACTCTTGCTGAGTTTTACAAATGATTGCAATAGATTCATAACCTTCTTTATAGTAATAATCAATATCTTTTATGATACTCTCATAAATTAATTCTTTATTTTCTTTGAATATAACTATTGGTTCATGTTCATGTCTTTCAAAAGAAATAAAATCTTCTTTAATATTTAATATCTTTTTAGAAAAAGAATTTATTTCTATAGAAGATCTATAACTTTTATTTAAAAAAAGTTTCACTGATTTTTTCTTGTGTAATATTTCTTCTATATCATCATATAGAGATTTATCACCATACTTTTCAAGTGTCTGATTAAAATCTCCTAACACTGTATACCTTGCCCCATTAAATAACAGCTTAAAAACTTCATATTGAAGTGGATAATAATCTTGTGCTTCATCAATAACTACCTGCCTGATTTCTGAAAACTCTTCATTACCTTCTAGTTTTAATTTAATATATAAGAGTGGTGCACAATCCTCATAGCAAATATATCCATTATTAAGATTTTCTTTAGTTTCTAATATTATTTCTTCAATCTCTCTAGGAAGATTTAATCCTTTAGATAGTTTTAATAGAATATCATTTTTATTAAAAAGTACTTTATATAGGTTCATATAATCAACTTTAGTGAATCTATGGATATTCTTCATAAACGCTTTCGATTCTTTTATAGAAAGCAGTCTACTAAAGGACTTTATTTCAAACTCATGATTAGGACTATTTTGTACAATTTTCTCAATTTTTTCAATCCTTATCTTTCTTAAAGGATGAACTTTATTTAATATGATATTTTCAATTCTTCTAAGTCGTTTTGCTATTGGCATACCAATTTTATTATTAAGAAATTGATTCTTTATTTGTTGTCTTGTTTCAATAATTTTACCGTCATAATAAACATCTTCAAACTTAATTAAATTATGCTCAAAATATTCTATTAATCTATCAAGAAGTTTTGTAAACTCTTTAGAACCTTTAAATTTTATACTTTGCATTTTTACATGGGATTTTTGAAGATTATTAAGAAGAATTAGAGATTCAAGTTGATCATTTCTACTTTCAAATCTAAAATTACTTCCTAAAAATTTATAGATAATATCATCAAAAGTGGTTTGTTCCACATTCTCCTCTCCTAGCTCAGGTAAAACACCAGAAATATATTTGCTAAAAATAGAATTTGGAGAAATTATTATAACGTTGTTAGAATTTATTTTTGAATCCATTCCTATATAAAGTAAAAATGCGATTCTATGCAAAGCTATAGATGTTTTACCACTGCCTGCTACTCCTTGCACAATTAAAAGATGATTTTCGGTATCTCTAATAATTATATCTTGCTCTTTTTGTATAGTCTCAACAATATTCTTCATCTTTGAAGATGAATTATTACATAATACTTGTTGTAAAATTTCATCATTAATTCTTATACTGCTATCAAAGAAGTATTTAAGTTTTGAGTTTTCAATCTTATACTGTCTTTTCATTAGGATATCACCATAAATTATTCCAACTGGTGAGTTATATGAGCCTCTACCAACCTCACATTGATAAAACATACTAGAAATAGGAGACCGCCAATCATATACTAAAATTGAATTTGTTTCTTCATCCATTAAATTATAGATACCGATATATATTTTTTCTGTGTCATCAAAATCATCCTCTTTAAAATCAAATCGTCCAAAATAAGGGGATTTTATCATACGTTCATATTTTTTTATTTTTTTCAATGTACTTCCATAACTCTGTGTTTGATTATTTACTTCAAAAAGGTATTGGTTCATTTCTGGAACTTTATCAAAATCATTTGAAGAATGAGCTGTTTGTTCCCACATCTCTTTTCCTGAAGCTATGACTTTACTTAATCTGCCATTTAGCTCTTCCTTTTCTTTCTCCAGTTCTTTTTCTATAAAGCCTAATGTACCCTCAAGATATAGAATTTCATCATGATTGTCTGGTTCAAAATTATTCATTCTTTCACCTTCCCATATTTTTTAAAATACCTATTGACATCAATCTTTATTTTATGATATAATTATTATGTAATATAGAATGTATAATTGGGATTTTTATACCCATTTTTATTATATGTAAAAATCATATTTAAGTAAACCTTAAATGTGATTTTATTTTATAGTTTAATAATAAAATTTCTTCATGATTATTTTTCTTATGCCATAATGATTATGAACTCATATAATCATTCAAACTTAACCGCTTAAATTTTTCAGAATATTTAGTTACATTATATTTAAGCTACCTTACGAAATATATAATCAAAGTTCTTTAAAATTTTGATAGCAAGAATAAAGACTAAAATATCTGTACATAATCTAAGATAAAATACTTATTTATTGATATTTCAATGCAATGTTTCTCTCTCTAGTTAGGCAATACATAACTATTAGGTTGAATAAAGGAGGACTAATATGAAGTCTTTAGATAAATTATTTGATGATGATTGGCAGGATGGCAGATATACTAATGATAATTTAAAAGAATGTGAACAATGTGGCAAGTTCTGCTCGCCAGAAGATTTATGCAGAATTGATGGCTTCTTTGGAAAATTTATAACTGTCTGCCCACAATGTGCAGTAGATATGGACTCAAGCATATATATGTGTTTTAATGACAGTGACGATATTGCTTACGATGAAACTGATTTTGATTCATATGATTAACATATACTTTGTAAACTCATAAAAGAACCTTTGTTTATACAAGGGTTCTTTCTTAATGTATTTTTTATATAAAAATCTTTTACTTTTATAAGAAATATAAGCTTAGTAAATTTACTCTTCTAAGTTTATAAATATTATTTTTCATAATACTCTTCTCTCAAAATTCCCATAGCAACTTCATCATGATATTTTCCATGTCTAAATATCTCTTTTCTAAGTAATCCCTCTTTTTTAAATCCACATTTTTCATAACTTTTTACTGCTCTCTCATTAAAGGAATATACATTTAATTTTATCTTATTTATATTCATTTCCTCAAATATAAAATTTATAAGAACTTTCATAGCATCTGTTCCATAGCCTTTACCTAAGTAATTTTTATCTCCTATAAATATTC
This sequence comes from Clostridium sp. UBA6640, assembly GCF_002455975.1. GTDB lineage: Bacteria > Bacillota > Clostridia > Clostridiales > Clostridiaceae > Clostridium_J. Next base: position 5,497 of record NZ_DKLM01000004.1, on the reverse strand, counting down.
CAACTGTAGCTACACTATTCTTCCAATCAATATTATTTATACCACAGCCACCAATATATTTTTCATAATCTAAAGTTTCGATAGCAAAGTTATATAAATCTTTATTTCCTGACTGTCCTTCAAACCATTTTAATTCATCTTCATAAGTATATGGATATGGTATGTTAGGAACTAACAAACCCCTAATCTCTCTATCATTCATATACTCCTGTGCATTTTTTATATCTTCTTTTCTATACTCTCTTAATTTAACTTTTTCACCAATATACATTAGTTTTCCCCCTTTATTAATTTCCTAGATACACCTTAATCAAGCTCCACTATATAGTTTATAGATGACTTCAACAGCCAATATGATAAACTATACTGATCTACTGTTTTTAAAGATATCTAAGTTTATTTAACCAATTATCTATTTAAGTGATTGAAAAAAGAACTCTAACTCCTGCATTTATTAATTTTTATTCTAAAACTTTGCCTAGATTAGGCAGCCTAGATAGCCTGTCCAAGATACCATCCCCTAATTTATATATGTGTTATATTTAAACCCTATTTTAAAATATCTCTATATTTCTAAATATCAATATCCCTATGATTATTGCAGCAATAATACCTAATAATACAGAAAATATTACATACTGAGCATTGCTTTTACTCTTTTTAAATATATAGGAACTAAGAAAATATATTATAAATGCACAAATAGATGTAATCAAAATATTTTTAAAATCAAACTTCGTTGTAAATTCTGGGCTAATTGCATAGCAAAACCTTGAATTCATAAATGCGGATACTGATAGTAAATATAAACATACAATATTAGTTTTTCTGTTTCTTTCTTTAAATTTTTCATCTTTTAAATTAAAATTATCATAAAACTTAGGACTCGCAAATTTAATACACTTATCAAAAAATTCTTTCTTAAAAGAAAATAATGCACCCATAATAAGAAATGCACCTGACATAATTAAGAAAGTGATGCTTGGACCTAAAACATTATAAAAAAGAGTATACAATAATAAAAGAACTATCATAAACAATATTATTCTCATTTAATTCTCCCCCTCTAGCTCTATAATATCAATTTAGGCATCTTTAAATAAGTAATTTCGCTTTATGTTTGCATTTGTTTTTTCTATAATTCTACTTCTTCATTAAGTTTACCTTTATTTTGAAATGTAAAAATATTGCTTGAATTTTAAAGTATTATATCACACTTTTCTTTTTTTAGCATCCTAAATATTCCTTTTTATAGAAAGCTTCTAAATTAATATTTTCCATAAAAATAAAGACTATCATTATAAATAGTCTTTATTAAGATTATATAAAATCTAATATTTTTTTAATTTTGTTTCATATATTCTTTTCTTAACATAGAATATACACTTATATTCCCATATCCACCCACTTGATAGTTATAATAATGTTCTCTTAATACTCCATCTTCACAAAAACCTATTTTTTTTGCTAATGCTATAGATGGAAAATTGTCTCTATCTATCATAGCAATAATTTTATTCATATATAATTCCTTAAAAACAAATTTAAGAAGTCTTTCTATACACTCACTAGCAATTTTTTCTCTCCAATGACGCCTAACGACTGTATATCCTATTTCCGTATTATTTGAATATAAATCAATATTATAAAGCCCCATATCACCAAGAAATTCATTAGTTATTTTATCAACTATGACCCATCTAATACCTTCCTTATTTCTATACATCATCTCTACTTTCTCTAAATACATATTTGCTTGCTTTTTAGCATCTATGATCTCTGTACCAGAATACTTCATTACTTCTTTATCAGAAAAAAGCTCCTCTATATCTTTTAAGAAAATTTCATTATATCTGCAAAGTATAAATCTCTTTGTCTCCAAGGTAGGAAATTCTTCAAAACATTTATCTCTCAACCTAACCTGATATTCTAGTTCAATATTCATTTACACCACTCCCTTATTCAATGGAGAATTGAGAATTGTAGAGACTTCTCCTTTAAAAACAAACTTTTAAATAAAGTCAAAATAGTTATATTTGTTAACATACTAACTAATTGTTTTTAAGATACTTTAGTTAAATTCTTAATAATCTTGATTAACATGCATAAAAATGCTCTTTATTATATATTAGCAAATATTCAGAATACTTTCATGGTACTTTATACTACCATAAAGCTTATATAATACTATTACAGTTGATTATTATAAGTATAATGCTTATAACTCTTTAATTTAAGCTTTATTTCATATTTTTTACTTTTACATCAATGGTTCTTAAATCCATTATTTTTTTCATATTTATAGATAAACTATCTTAAAAATTAATATATAGCTGAATATAGCTACATCCTTGGGTATTTCAATTCACAATGTAAAATTGACAATTATCTAGGTTAGCAGTAAAATCACTTTACAATCAACCATCCGACCAATAGGAGGTTTTTTTAGAAAAATATACTAAAGAAACTATTATAGAAAAAGCTACAATAGATGGTTTCTTAATTGAAAATCTCCTTAAAATTAATAAAATACTTATAGAAACAATAACGAAATTTATTACAGCAAATTATAATAATATCTATGGAGAAAAATAAATAATTAAAATAGGTAATATATTTCATTAAGCAAGAAGATTGATTTCATAATAGTTAAATTACTAAAGTTTTCTAATTATTATTTTTATAAACTTAAAGGGGATGATTACATTGGCACTAAATAATTTTTATTTTAAGGATAAACTAGAAAAAGATATTTATGTATATAAATGGACTCCAGAAGGGCCAGAAATAAAAGGAGTGGTACAGATAGCTCATGGAATGGCTGAGCATGCAGGAAGGTATAATGATTTTGCAAGATTTCTAAATGAAAATGGTTACGTTGTTTATGCTGATGACCATAGAGGTCATGGTAAAACGAGTCCTGATGAACTTGGGTACATGGGTGAAGGTGACGTATTTCATCTTATGGTAGACAATCTTAAAGAATTAACAGATATAATAAAAAAAGAAAATCCTAAATTGCCTGTATTCTTACTGGGCCATAGCATGGGTTCTTTTATTTCTTTAAGATATAGTGAACTTTATGGCAGTGAGTTAAAGGGATTAATTTTATCTGGAAGTAATGGAAAACAAAATCTCAAATTTTCCTTTGGGACATTGGTAGCTAAAATGGAGATGAAGAAAAAAGGTCCTAAAGCTCCTGCTACTCTTATGGACAAATTAAGCTTTGGAGATTTTAATAGTAAATTTAAACCTAATCGAACAAATTCTGATTGGCTTACAAGGGACACTAAGGAAGTAGATAAATATCTTGAAGATGCTGTATGCGGCACTATACATTCAACGTCATATTTTTATCATTTATTAAGGGGACTTAAAGATAATTACAAGGATGAAAACTTAAATAAAATACCTCCACAATTACCTATATTATTATTAGCAGGTAAAAAAGATCCTGTAGGGCTAATGGGACAAGGTGTTAAAAGGCTTCAAAATAGTTTAAAAGATGTAGGTATTAAGAAAGTAGAAATGAAACTTTATGATGATGCAAGACATGAAATACTCAATGAAATTAACAAAGAAGAAGTCTATGATGATATATTAACATTTTTAGATAGAAACCAAAAATAGTTTATACAATTGAGAATAAACAATTATTGATACTTCTCCTTTAATATATTTTGTATTTTCATATTTAGTATAATAACTTAAAATATATATTTAAATACAAACTATAAATTTTAAAAGAGACATTTAAATATTTAAAATTAGGAGGAACTTTATGAATTTTAGAATTCAATATGACTGCTTAAATATAGATTGGAATTATGTATCTGAAACTTTAAAAAGAGTTGAAATGGCATATTTTGAAGGTGAGATACATAAAAAAGCTTTTGAGAATAGCCATACAGTTGTATTTGTTTTTGATGGCGATACTCTAGTTGGCTTTGGTCGTGCTATTTCCGATGGAGTCTATCAAGCTGCAATTTATGATATTGCTATATTGCCAGAATACCAAGGCAAAGGAATTGGAAGAATAATCATGGATAGCATTGTTGAAAACTTACCTCAATGTAATTTTATATTATATGCTTCACCTGGTAAGGAAATATTCTATGAAAAAATGAACTTTAAGAAAATGAAAACAGGAATGGCATTATTTCTAAATCAAAATAAAATGCGCGAAAAAGGATTTACAGAATAATTAATTCATAACTTGTTTTTCTATAAAGAGCTCACTTATTTTATAAAGATATTAATATAGTTATGATAATTGGGGTTATTATAGGGATACAATGTGAAAATTTAATATATACTCTTGAAAATAAATTTTCTATAAAAA
>NZ_DKLM01000004.1:0-1127 GCF_002455975.1 Clostridium sp. UBA6640 | reverse complement strand
TTATGGAAATTAAAATCATGCATAAGTTAAAATTCCATTGATGGACCCTATAAAAATAGCTCCAATTTATGTCTTATTGATTTTAATTATTAAAACTTTCTGCCATCTCAGATAATGCTTCGTTATGCACTCTATAAGTGGTCCATTCATCCATAGGAACTGCGCCTAACTGTTTATAGAATTTAATTGATGGCTCATTCCAGTCAAGACACCACCAGTCAAGTCTACCACAATTTCTATCTACAGCAAGTTTAGCTAAGAATGAAAGTAGTATTTTTCCAAATCCTTTTCCTCTCATTTCTGGCTTCACATACAAATCTTCTAAATAGATACCTGGTCGTCCCAAAAATGTTGAAAAATTGTGAAAAAATAATGCAAAGCCTACTGGTTTACCTTCATATTCTCCAATTACAACTTCTGCTACCTTACATTCAAATAATGATTCTTTTAAAATTTCTTCTGTAGCAACAATCTCGTGTAGTAATTTCTCATAATCTGCTAATTCCTTAATAAACTCTAGAACTAAAGGAATATCTTTCTCTTCTGCAAATCTCAAATTAAAATCTTTTACTTTAGTATTAATTAAAGTGCTCATACCTTACCTCCTAAAATTAAGCATAATTTCTATAAATATATTAAATTCTTAATTGTACATAAATAATTATAGCATGAATTTAAAATAAAAAGAATATTCTTGATTATTGTCGTATACTGGCATATATTAATGAAATTCTATAGATACACTAGCTCTAAAATTAAATAACTTATATTGTTTTTTAATAAAATAAAAAAACTCAGTAAAACAAAGTTTACTGAGCTTTTGGCAGGGGCAGCAGGACTCGAACCCGCAACCAATGGTTTTGGAGACCACTACTCTACCAATTGAGCCATACCCCTATAACAGAATCAATTATATCATATTATTTTCATAAATACAATATGAATTTTGTTAAAATAGTTTATTCAATTTCATAAAATTGATTATTAACTATCAATTAAGATGCGCTTTAAAATAATAATCCAGTATGTTAGCCCATTTTATAAGGATACAATGTGAAAACTTAATATACTCTGGAAAATAAGCTTTCTATAGAAATAGCTTGAATCCTTAAAAATTAAGGATTAAT
>NZ_DKLM01000059.1 GCF_002455975.1 Clostridium sp. UBA6640 | reverse complement strand
GAATTTGCGGTATTTTTTATGTCGTGATTTGATTAAAATATAACATAAATAGGTCTGAATTTAAAGAGAAAATCATATGAGGCTTTGGAAATGCAAAAATGGAACTATGGTTGAATGATATTTAATGAACAAGGTGATTTTGTAAAGCTTGGTGATGATGTTTCCGAGAAAAATAACTATGAGAGTAGTCGCAATTAAAAATAAATATAAAACAATATATAGTTTTAAAGCACAAAGGCAAGCGTGGGAGAATGTAGGTGGTGTATTTACGTTGGGGTATATGTCTAATCCGGCTGGAAGCCGGATGTGATGATACAATGGTCATGCTTACTTTATTCAAGTGGATAGNNGGAGCCACACCATGCCCACGGGCAACTTCATCAACAAAGAGGTCTTGCAGGTAACAGACTTTTTCCATCCAGATAGTGCGATGAAACAGGTAGTGAGTGATACCAATCAAGTTTCCTTGAAGATATGCGCCAAAACCGAAGATTTCATCGGAGTTCAGCAAATGGTTCCAAACTCTGTCGTATTCGGAATCAGAGAGCTCAGTCTCATAAAAGGTTTTGTAACTTCGAGCCAAAATGTTCCAGCGGTTACGGTCCGCTGCTCTTAGCGGCGCTATGTCAATTATAATTTGTTGATTAGATATTTTTGTCATCTAATAATCATCCTCTCAATTATAGTAATTGCATTTAACTAGTTAATTGTAATGTGCACTATACAATTTTCACGACTCAAGAAATATTTGTATGAGGCATCATGCATGTTTAATTTTACCATATATTTGATACAAATAATAGAATTGAGTTCTTCCCTAAAAACTATTAGACATGTTTCAAATATTAAGGGTAACAAGGAGTAAGAAAGAATGGCAAAAAGTGTTCTTTGGAAGTATGATAAAGAACTTGGGATTGCATACTTTTGCCCAAGTTGCAAAATGTTTCTTTGTGACGTGGGAAAGTGCAGGAGATGCAGTCAAAAGTTAGATTGGGATAATAAAGATGAGTATAAAGGAAAAGTTAAGTGAAGTTAATTTACATTATGAATGTTAGGCGACATAACTATTGAAATTTGAAATACGAACAATGTTCTTTGAAAATTGAATAATGCGGTATTTAAATATTTATGATATTTCTGTAATATATGTTATAATTTAGTTAAAATGATTCTACATTGTAGATTATTACGAAGCAGAAATAGAAGAACAAGGAGTATATAAGATGATATTAGTATGGTATATAATTGCATCCTTAATTGCTAGTATAGTATTTGGTCTCCAAATACTGATATTAATGTTATTTAAAAAAACAAACATCAATACAAAATTATCGAAATACGTATTTCAACTATTGTTTTTGGTAGCTTTTTTTATATTATATTTTAATGCACCAGTTAAAGTCCCAGTGCTTAATATTGTAGGTATTTTTACTTTTAAAAATATTATTATATTTTTAGTTACTATATTTTTAACGTCATATATTGTAAGTTTTGAGAAATGTGAAAAACATAATTTCTTTGAATGGTCACTTCTTGGCATTTCAATGGAAATACCTCAAAGACTCTTTATGCAGACATTTTTCATGATTGTATTAAGAAATATGAAACTGAATAATGCTGATTTGATATCAATATTATTAAATACCATCTTATGGATACAATTTATTTTTGCTCAAGACATAATATGTGGACAAAAGATAAATCGTTCAGTTATTCCTAAAATATTATCTTCAGTATGTTTTTCATTAGGAATGGGGATGTTATATGTTTGGAGTGGATGTATTATCGTAACTATGATAGGACATGGGACAGAACGTATTTTGTCTGATAAATTACGTGAAAAAAATGATTCTATTATTAATTATTTTCATTCATAGCATGTCACATTTTTCTTATTTAACGACTAAACTATAAAATTAAATAATTTTTCTAAATGCCGTATTATTCAGAAATGAATTTTACGGCATTTTTATGCCACAATACAAATAAAGTATGACTCAATTAATCAAAGTTTAAATGTAAATGATATTCTTTGACAACTGAATAATGCGGTGTTTAAAAATATAAGTATTATATATTTATTCAAAATACTTATGTAGTAATAGTACAAAGATGTTACAATTACTTCTAAGTTGTATACAAGGATTAGTATGAGGGAATCCGTCATTAGGGACAAAGTATATGTTATAATATGGATTTAAATCTATATTTTAAATAAAACAAAAAGCATTGCTATCTTTTTTGTTTTATAATACAAAGATATATTTAAATCTATAAAATCCATCCATAGCTCTGTCCGGCTAGCAAAAGCTGTTTTTAACCACATTTTATCTTGCTATTGATCACTCATTAAGTAAGAAAATAAAAATATTCATCCCATTTATTTATGCTTTCGTATAAAATTATAGGCAATTTCATCTTCCCATTGAGATATTTTTATATTACCCAAAGTCACTTCTTCAATGTGAAAATTCAAAAGTTCTTGTAACTTATTATAATGTAATTCCCTATCTAACTTGTTTGAACTAAATAGAATTTTTTGAGCACAAGGCTTACTATTTGCATCTGAAGGTAGCATTAGCATTGCTAAACCACCAATATATTTATTCTTATTTAAATTAGGCTTAATCATATTTATATAGGCAACATCATTATTTGTATCATGTAAGTTAAAGAATATAAGTTTATCAGAAATATTGTAATTCCCAACAAAATATTTAATAACTTCAGCATTAGAGAAAATCTTAAACTTCACATTATTATTACAAATGTCAATTATACCTTCATGAATAGCTCCTTCTTTCTCTATGTTCGTAACTAAAAAATATACAAAATATCTTTCTTTAAATATTTTAACTTCAATTTCATTTTTAATTTCTAACATTTCGATTTCTCGTGTACTCAAAGGTATATTAATTAATCTATCAAGACTTAAATCATATATATTACAAATATATAGTAAGGTCTCTATAGAGGGAAAAGCTTTACCTGATTTATATTTAGAAAGCAAATCCTCTGAAATGCCAGTTTTGTTAGCAAATTTCTTTTGTGTGGATTCTATTTGAATAAGTTTCTTAAGATTATAAATGAATGTCTTAGATGCCTTTTCATATATAGTGTTTTTTAAGGCTTTTATTTCGTTAATGTTATTACTTTTCATATCAGAATTGTGCTTTATATATTCTAATTTATTTTTAATTTTTTCATCTAACTCTTTAATTTCATATAGATATTCTCTCAAATCAATCCCTCCCATACCATTTTATTATAACAAAATTCAAAATAGTTGAATATTATTCAAGCTAGGATTTTATATTTTTCAAGTATATTTGATATTTATACATATTCATTGAGCCAAATTGATTAATGTATTATCATACTCAATGTATTAATGCTTATACAATTATATCATTACCTAATGAAAATAAATTAGTTTACAAGTAAGGAAGAGATTATTATGGGGAATATTGTTTTTGCTGTATTGCTAAGTTTTTTTGTTTCTATTATTGTAGCATCATTTTTAGTTCCATTATTCAAAACACTAAAATTAGGGCAAAATATTCGTGAAGAAGGTCCAAAAACTCATAAGAAAAAGGCGGGCACACCTACCTTTGGCGGCATTATTTTTATTATATCAGTAGTAATTTGCATACCACTTTTAATAAAAGTATATAATGATGAAATCATTATTGTGCTATCTGCTTATATAGCCTTTGGATGTATTGGTTTTCTAGATGATTATCTTAAAAAAGTACATAAAAAAAATCAAGGATTGACGCCTATTCAAAAGATGATATTACTAATTATCGTTTCACTCATATTTTCAATTTATGGTTACACTAATTCTTCTATTGGTTCTGTAATCATCATTCCGTTTACTGGAAAATTATTTGATCTTGGATCTTTATATGTACCTTTTATCATGTTTTATTATGCATCAACAACCAATGCAGTAAACTTTACTGATGGCTTGGATGGTCTTGCTGCTACAGTCACTTTATTAATAATGGCATTCTTTGCAGTAATAAGCTTTAGTATGAGTTATTATACATTATCAATTTTTTGCGGATGTGTTTCTGGTTCATTATTGGGTTTTTTAAGATTCAATTCTTTTCCAGCTAAAATAATTATGGGGGATACTGGTTCTTTGGCTCTAGGTGGGGTTGTTGCTACAGTTGCCATGATTCTTAAAAATCCTCTCATAGTTATGATAGTTGGAGGAATCTATGCATTAGAATTAATTTCAGTGGTAATTCAAATAGTATGTTTTAAATTGTTTGGTAAACGCATTTTTAAAATGGCACCTATTCATCATTCATTTGAATTGTCTGGCTGGCATGAAACTAAGATAGTTGCAGTATTTTCAATAATAACAACTATTTTATGTCTTATAGGATTTTTGTCTTACTTGATTTATTAAAAAGATATAAGTAGGTTAAGGTGAAATAAAAAGTCAATAATATAAAGATGGATTTTTCATTTGGAATAAAGGTGTAATATGGATAATAAAGTTAAAGTTGAACTAAACAACATACAAAACACATTATTAATACCGTTATGGAGTAGGGCAAAAGAAACTGAAATGTCTAATCCTATTATAAATGACCAAACAGCCTATCAGCTAGTGAAAAAATTAGATTATGACTTTTCAGTTATTGAAAAAAATTCAACTTTATTAAAAAGATTAATGTTTGTTGTTAGGGCAAAAACCTTTGATAATGCAATTAAAGATTTTATTAGCAAATATCCCAATTCAGTAATAGTAAATCTAGGCGCAGGACTTGATACAACATTTTTTAGAGTCGATAATGGCAAGATAAATTGGTACAATATTGATTTACCAGATGTTATAGAATTACGAAAAAAATTATTACCTGAGAGTAATAGAGAAAAGTGCATTGCTAAATCTTTTTTAGATGCTAGTTGGTTTAATGATATAAAAAAAGACTATGATAATATTTTTTTTCTAGCAGGAGGCTTATTTGCATATTATGATGAAGAAAATATAAAAGTTTTCTTCAATAATTTAGCTAAAAACTTTCCTAATAGTGAAGTTATATTTGATGCTCCTTCTTCAAAATCAAACAATAATAGAACTAATCGGGCCATTAAAAAATATAATTTAGGCAATATTGAATTGAAACTAGCAATAAAAAAATTAAAAATGCTTCAAGAATTTAGCCCATATATTGAAGTTAAGGATTACTTTAGTTTTTTTGAAAAAACAAATAAAAAAAAGAATGGGGTATAATAAACAATATTCAAATGACCTTAAATGACTTGTTTCATATTTCAAATTTTTACCACATTAGATTTAAAAATTAATGGTTGATGCTTCACAATTTTCTTATTTAGCAAAATGATTGAAAAAGTAAATGAATTATCAAAAACACTGTATTATTCAAACTTGAATTTTATGGTGTTTTTTATGTTATGGTTTGATTATATTGGGAATTAATTAATAAAAATGTTCTTTTAAAATTGAATAATGCGGTGTCTTAAAATTATTATGTTTTTATATCGACATGAAGATATATAGAAAACATGGTACAATTTTAGTATCAATTAAATCATAATTATAAAAATTGTGATATAAAGATTATTTATATAATTCATAGAGAAATAGTAATTTAGAAAAAAGTTTTTAAATACAGATATGGGGGATATTAATGAATAAGGAAATACAGATCGAATATTATAATACATATTTACAGGAATATATGAGTGAAAATAAAGTATGGAATACCGATAAAATACGAAGTGATTTGAAGATATTCAGTATGAAACTTAAATCAGCGATAAAAGTAGCAATGGAAGATTTAAAAGAAACATATGATAATGAAAGACCATATATGTTTTCTTTAGCATATGCAAATCAGTTTGAAGATAGTTATTTTTGGACAATAGTCAATACTGAGGAAGAATATGAAAAGAATTTAAAGAAATATTCTGAGAAAGAATCACGCTCACGGCTTATGTATTATAAATATTGTTCTGAGGAATCATGTCACTGGGATGTTGGAAAGAGTGCATTTGATATTCTGAATGAGGATTATATTAGTATGGTTGAGAGGCAGGAATATGATAATGAAGATTCATTTTGGAGTACTGACGAATTTGAAGATTTTTATGAAGAGTTGGAAGAAACATGTTTAAGATCAATTGAGGAGGTGAAATCTGAAGGAATCTTGGAAAAACTTCAACTTAAGAATATTTTATTTCAATATTATGTAAGGGAATATTACTTTGAAGATAAAGTGATAGAAATGTTTAAGCGTTTAAATAATAATGATAAAACTGCTATTAAGGAATTTACTGAATGGTTATAAAAATTAAATGGTATGAATATTTATTCTAACATAGATTAATTATATTGTTATGAGTAGTTTTAAAATTATGTTTAGAATATTAGAGAAAATGTAATATAATGAAAAAATTTTTATGTTAATTATAAGCTTACCTTAATGTTCAAACTGTTCTACAAATTCCAATTTATAGAGTTGAAATAATATAATTTTAGCTTTAGCTATGTCGTATCTTTCTTATTTAATGTTACAACTGAAAAAATGAACGATTTACTTAAGCACCGCATTATTCATGAATTGAATTTTGCGGTTTTTTAAGCCGCAATTGAAATATAAGGCGACACGTGGTTTTACAACCTTATGATTAAAAGGCAAATTAAAATGAAAAGATGTTCTTTTAAAATTAAATAATACGGTATTTACAATATATGTTATAATTAGTTTGTAATAGTAAGATGTTGTGCACGAGTAACAAATGCTATGATATGAGGGACAAATAAAATGCGAAGTAAAAATTATTTGTATAAGATATATAGATAAATAGGAATTTATGAATTAGTTAATTATTTAGAGTGAAGAGTGAATATTTTATTTTACGAACTAGTTAGTTTAAATAAATGCTAATTAATTTACAAGCAAATTGAGAGGGAGATTTTATGATAGAATTAACAAAACAAGAAATGACTTCTATTATTCCGCTAATCAAGGAATGCAGAGATAGAAATGTTGAACTACAGGCTTTAGTCGAAGGAAAGATGGAGGGAGTAGCTTGGGTAGATAATAAAGAAAATCCATCAACTGCAATAGTTTCAATTGCAGACTTTTGTTTTTTACTAGGGATTAATGAGAAGAAAGAAGAAGAAAGTTATATAAAGCATATTCTTGAACAATATAAGGGTAAACTGATTGTTAATTATGATAAGTATTGGGATATATTTATAGAAAAGCATTTTGCAACTAATCATAAGAAAAGTATTAGATATGCAATAAAAAAAGAAACAGATGTTTTTGACGGAGAAAAACTTAAGGGATTTATTAAGAATATTGAACAAGAATTTCAGATTGAGAAAATAGATGCAACTAATTATAACAAGGTATTAGAAGATGACTTTATGGCAGATTGTTGCTCAAATTTCTCATCCCTAGATGATTTTGAGGACAATGGAATTGGATATATAATTATTCATGAAGATGAAATAATTTCAGGAGCGTCTTCATACAGTTATTGTAATGGTATTATTGACATCACCATTGGAACAAAACGAAAATATAGAAAAAGGGGACTAGCATTAGCCTGTGCATCAAAGGTTATATTGGAGTGTTTAGATAAGAATATATATCCTAATTGGGATGCCTCCAATTTAGAGTCTGTGGCACTTGCTGAGAAATTAGGGTATCATTTTGATGAGGAATATTATGTGAATTCAATTAGTTAAATATATCTGATTGATTATAAATATAGTATAGTTTGTAATCTAAGTATTGAACTACCTAGATAAATTCCAATTTGTCAATGAATTTAAAAAGTAAATATAAAATAATGTATTAAAATACTGCAGTATTCATAAGTGGATTTGCGGTATTTTTTATGCCATAATTTGATTATTTGGCGAATTAATTAATAAATTATAATATTTATAGATTTAATAGTACGGTATTTGAAAATATGTTATAATATGGGTAAAATTGGTGTGTTTAAATCACAATTATAATATGTTGCGAAACATATATTGCTTATAACAGGAAGATAAATTAGTGATTAAAAAATAATAGGAGGTATTTTTATGGATTTTAGGATAATATCATTGCCACCGTTCAAAGCATCATCATCTGGGGTAGATAAAGAATTCAACTTTTCCAGTAATGGTATTTTAGGAAAGTTTAATGAGTATTTTTCTGCAGTTAATCCATCTAAAAGAGATAGTTTTATGCCCAGAGATTTTTTGTTTTTTGATGAAGAAAAACAAGGGCTAGTATGGTGGCTGGCATTGAGTGAGGATATGGATGATGGTGGCAACGAAGTTGTTGATTTTGAAGGTGGGCACTATGTAACTTATGTTTACAAAGATGGGGATGAAGAAACAAATGGTAAGTTATATAAGGAGGCCTTGGAATATATTAAGAATTCTGATATTTTCGAGCTGGATATTCGTCAAAATCATTATGCTATGGGACATATTATTACACCACCAGAGATTATAAAAGCACAAGGATGGGCGCAAATGGAAACATTTATACCGATTAAATTGAAATCAGCCTCCAACTTATAATACAAATTATAAGGATAATCTTTTTATTTAATGACCAAAATATAAAGCAGAATAATTTTTCTAAATGCCGTGTTATTCAAAAATGAATTTACGGTATTTTTTACGCCACAATCAAAATCTGTTTCTATTATCGTATATTGGACTGAAATCTGATATTTTAATAAAGGATATCTAAAAATATTGTTTAAGTATATAGAGAAGAGTAAATGATTAAGTTGACACTTTAACTTGTTATTAACAAATTTTGGCTTATTATGTTATAATTAATTGAGCTAAAAATAGTTGAGAATAACTATATTGTTATAATTAGATTTAAATATATTAAATTGATAGGAGAATGATACTATGAGTAATGAAGAACAAAAACAAGAAAAAGAAACTTCAAGTGTAATGCTAGAAAAGCTATTACAATCTAGAGCTATAGTAATTTCTGGGGAAATCGATCAAGCTTTAGCAGAAAAAGTAACTAAGCAACTTTTAATCCTACAAGAAATGGGGGATGAACCGATAAAATTATTTATCAACAGCCAAGGCGGTCATGTTGAAGCTGGTGATACAATTCATGATATGATTAAATTTATTAAGCCACAGGTTATTGTAATTGGTACTGGTTGGGTTGCAAGTGCTGGTATCACAATTTATCTTGCTGCTGAAAAGCAAAATCGTTATTCACTACCAAACACAAGATATATGATACATCAGCCATTAGGTGGATTTAATGGTCAAGCTACAGATATTGGTATTGAAGCTGAGGAGATATTAAGAGTACGTAAGAGAATTAATACCATAATTAGTGAAGCTACTGGTCAACCATTAGAAAAAGTTGAAAAAGATACAGATAGAAATTACTGGTTAAATGCTTATGAAGCAGTTGACTATGGAATAGTGAATAAAGTTATTTCAAAATATGATGAGTTAACTAATTTATAATTGTATATAATAAAAGTAGAAAAACAAGCCTTATAGATGGGCTTGTTTTTTTGTGCATTTAAAGATTATTTTATAATTATATCTCGTTTATATTTCTTTGAAATTACAACAGCATATTACCCCTTCTTTCATTTGATATAGTTTACATAATGAAAGGAGGGATATTATGTCAGAAAAACAGGAAATAATACAAAAGATTGAAGAACTGAGAAACTTAATGCACTTACTGATGAATCAAAGTGAAACGCTGACAAATACTGAATTAGTAGAACTTAGCCAAGAATTAGACAAGCTACTGAACCAGTACAATAGACTTTTGATGAATGAGTAGTATATTACTCAACTACTAGAAATTAGATAAGGTACTTGATTAAGATGAAATTCTTAATCAAGCACCTTATTCAATTAGATTAGGATAATATTTATATAGATGTACTATCTCTAAATTTGATCTATCTCTGAAAGTAATTAACATTTAGTAGTATTGATACTAATACTACTAGATTCACAATTCACAACCTATAGGCCCCTAATTATGGATGAAATCTACAACGAAGTAAAAACAGAAGCCACAGCCGAACTCCAAGCCGATATATCCGAAGAAAAAGCAAGCTAGAAAAAACCAAGGCATAGCTTGCACAAGAAAGTGTACAGATTGAGGTCAAATTAGCACTTGAGCAACGTGTAAAATCTATGATTGACGGCATGAGGGAGGAAACACGAGGTTGGGGCAACAATAAAAAACTTCATACCATAATAGAACTACCAAACACAACAAATGAGCACGTCCTTACGGTTTTAAAGGCTGCACGGCTAAGTGCTAAAGATAGGGCTAACATCAAGAAATTCAAAGCGGAGCGTAATACCGCCATTTCAGATAAAAACACAGCAACCGAGGAACGTGATACTGCTATCAAGGCAAAAGAGTTGACTGAAAAACAGAGGGAGTCGGTAGAATCCGCCACTAAAAAGGCTGAAGAAAAGGCTAAATCCTAAATATCTGAAGCTAACAAAAAAATGTCGCAAGCCACGGAATTATACAATCAACAGAAAAGTACTAACAATCTGTACAAAACAGCAACAATAAACTTGAAACACTATAAGAGCAGAGCGGAGGAGTTGACGGAACAAGTCGCTGAACTAAAAGAGGACTTGCAGAACGCCTATGCAAGCATTGGCGCTATGGCAAAGGCTAACGGCTCATTATTGTATGACTCTGCTTAAAACTTGATGGCTTGAAACCAGAGCAAGAACGGCTATTACAAGCCACACAACTACGCCATTACGCACTCTAAAAACGTAGGATTTGACGATATAGCTCAAGATATAGAAAAGCATTATGGGCTAACCAAGGGCATACAAAATAAAATTGACGAACTGATACCAAAGCCACAGACTAAAAAACATAGATATGACCACGGCTTGGGTTAAAACCTAACTGGCTGAAAAAAGGGCTTCTGCCCTCTCGTTTTCGGGAGAAGCCCGCCTTGCCGCCTTTGCAGGGCTTAAAAACCAAAGCCCACGCCCAAAAAGGGGCTTGCAAAAATCAAGGCAGTTGTATCTCTAATAAGCATATGCAACTTCCCAAAAGCAAGCAAATAATGGCAGTTTGCTTATTTTCTTAATGAACTCGGCAGCTCATTATCAAGCCATGTTTCAATATATCTGCTGATATTAAGTATTGAAGTATCTAAAGGTATACGAATCCCCTGACAACCGCCCTGACAGCGTTCATTACGCTTCCTGTCACAGCCATATCCTTTTGCGATTTTTTCCTGTAAAGATAAAGGAAATTTTTCAATAACATCTGCATATTTATCAGTTTTTTTAGCCCTCACAAATAAACAGTAGCCATTTTTTATAGAATTAGAAAACTCCCATACTCTTTGCTGATATATATCCCGTGTGGATAAGGCCTTTCGGCTTTTGCTTATATGTGCATAAGAAAAATTAACATTACCTAATATGTTCATTGTGCAAGTCATTCCCACATCTACATAACGTTGATGTAGTTTTAAGGCGAACTCTTGAATTTTTTCTGGTAACGGATGTAAAAAATCCTTCAAAACGTCGAGTATGTCTGTATCTTCCGCTTTCATTAGCCTATAATCGCACCGCAAGAGATTATTATCGTTCCAATACCTTCTTCCTGTTCGCAACTCCATATCCGCAATCGACAGGGCTTTTAACCCCGCCAGCAAGATAGGGGCATTCGGATATGACACTTCTAACAGTTGCCCTTCTGAAATATTAAGCCTCTTTGCTTCTAAGTCAATGCCAGTAAAGACAAAACCGCAGAGAGTTAAGAACCGAAAACATTCAATTTGGCTAGAAACAGGTATTTTAGGTCTTTTCTTTTTTCCATTTGCATCAATTAAGGCAGTACATGACGGCATTTCAGTTACTAATAATGAATCACCACTTTCAGCCAACTTGCTATGATAACCAACCTCAACCAATATATTTGTAATATTATGCAAAAACGGATAGTCTGCCATGCTACTCGGTTTTTTTGGTGGCTTGGCATATAAATGCCCGTCTGAAATTAAGCGGTCGCAAAATAAATATAAAAAATCCCTGAAGGCAATAACACCATTTCGTATATTTTCTTCGCTTGCAACGCTTTCAAACATGGGCTTCAGCGCATATGTTTCGGATATATTTGCTGGTATCAAGGTCTTTATATATTTAGCAACTTCGCTGATTGGCTTTACTGTTATCGGTCCGTGCTGTGTACTCATTTTATCGCTCCTTTCAAATTAAATTTGGTACAAGTCAATTATGCATACGGCGCAGGGAATGAAATGACAATCGAAATTACCTTCGGATTTTATGCAGCCATTTTTCCCAGTCAAAAAAAGTTCCTCTTGACAATAACCCAAAAGGGCATCACTACTGTTCCCCAGAGGTAGAAAACTAGCAATTGTATTGCTAGTTAAAAAATCTATTAAAGAAATTATTTTGATTAGAAATAATCTCCACATTTTAGAAACTTATAGAATTTTAAATATTTAATATGATTTTCAATCAATTCCATCATTGATTATTTTAAGCATATTCAATACTAAATTACTAGAATTATTAGCTGATATTTTCTCAAAGTTATCATAGTTAGTATGTGCATCATTATCAGCATTGTCAGAAATACTTCTAATGACAATGAAAGGAATTTTATTAATATAAGCAACATGTCCAATTGCAGAACCTTCCATTTCAACGCAGTGAGGAGAATAGCTTTTTATAATTTTGCTTTTTACTTCATTATCGGATATAAAAGCTTCACCAGTTACAATTCTTCCAATATGGTAATTGAATTTTTTTATTTCCATGTTTTTATAAGCCTGTACAGCAATTTCTACTAATAAGTTACTTGTTTCAAAATGCTCAACAAAAGGAAACCATCCTTTCATCTGCTCCTTACGAACATCATGATAAGTAACATTGCTAGAAATTACTATATCACATATTTTCACTTCATTATTCAAGCTTCCTGCTATGCCAGTGTTAATTATACTGGTAACTCCAAATTTATCAATTAATATTTGAGTACAAGCTGCTGCATTAACCTTTCCGATACTGCAAG
Source organism: Clostridium sp. UBA6640 (assembly GCF_002455975.1). Taxonomy (GTDB): domain Bacteria; phylum Bacillota; class Clostridia; order Clostridiales; family Clostridiaceae; genus Clostridium_J. Next base: position 4,888 of record NZ_DKLM01000059.1, on the reverse strand, counting down.
AAGTCAATACTAAATTTACATCTTTAAAAACTCCAATATAAAATTTAAAGCCAGCATAAATTTCTTCCTTTAATATGGTTATGCTACTTTTAATAAGCTCAATTTCTAAATCCATTGCGCCAATGATACCTATAGTTTGCAAAGATTATACCCCCTTAACATTATATAATAATTAACAATCATGATATATTTTATATATGAGTATATCATAATTTTACATATATAAATGCTAAAATTATGATATTAGATTAAATAAGATAAAGATTTTAAGAATATAGGAGGACAAGATATGTATAGTATTCTTTTAGTTGAAGATGACTGCAATTTATCTAAAGAAATAAATTTGGCACTTAACAAGTGGCAGTTTAATGTTGAAGTTCTGAAGAATTTTGAAAATATGATGGAGGAATTTATATCGATTAAGCCTCATCTAGTTATTATGGATATAAATTTACCTTATTTTGATGGATTTTATTGGTGTAAAAAAATTAGAGAAATATCTAAAGTTCCAATAATTTTTCTTTCTTCAAGGAATTCTAATATGGATATAATTATGGCAATTAATAATGGGGGAGATGACTATATAAATAAACCTTTTCAAATAGATATTTTGATAGCAAAATTAAATGCTCTTTTAAGAAGGACCTATTCCTATGGAGATGATAAGGGGCATTTTATAAGTTATAAGAATGTTATGTTAGATATACAGAAAGGAATCTTAATACATAAAGATGAAAAACTAGAGCTTACTAAAAATGAACTTAAAATATTNNTCCAAAGAAAAATAATATCAAGAGATAGACTTATGATGAGTCTTTGGGAGAATGATGAATTTATAAATGACAATGCTCTAACTGTAAATATCAATAGGCTTAGAACAAAGGTTAGGGAGATAGGTATTGAGGATTTTATAAAAACTAAGAAAGGCTTAGGATATATAATAGAATGAATATCTATAAATACTTAAAAGAAAATAAATACTTTATCTATTGCCAAATAGTAATACTTATAATTTTAAATTTATTTATATATAGTAATGCGAATGTAAATAAGGTCGTAATAGATATTTTATATATAAATTTTTTAGTAATCTCAGTATTTATTGTATACATATTTATTTCCTATAAGAAATGGAATACAAGATATAGAGAGCTTAAAAAGCTAATAATGGAATCTAGTGATATAGGGTCTTTAGATATAAAGGGAGAATCAAGCCAAGATGAAATTATAAGAGATATTCTAATTTTAAAGGATAGAATAAAATATGATGAAATTAAAAGTTTAAAGGAAAACATAGATGAAATTGATGAATATATTTCAAAATGGATTCATGAAATAAAAATCCCCATATCTATTTGTGATCTTATAACAGATAGATTAGAAGATATAGAGGCTTCAAGAAATATAAAAAATCAAATGGATAGAATTAACTTTTTAGTAAATCAGGTATTATACAGTACTAGAGCAAATAGCTATTCAGAAGATTTATTAATACAGGAACTGTCTTTAGAAAAGCTTGTACGAGAAGGAGTTAAAAAGAATTCATATTATTTTATAACAAATAAAATCGATTTAGAGCTTGGTAATTTAGAGTACAATGTTCTTACAGATAAGAAATGGATTCTTTACATATTGGATCAAATGATTAATAATGCTATTAAATATTCTAGAGAAGATGGGAAAGTTGAAATTTACAGCGATGAAGATGAAAAAATCATCAGCCTTCATGTTAGAGATAATGGTATAGGAATATTACAAGAAGATATAGAAAGGGTTTTCAATAAAGGATATACAGGTACTAATGGAAGGGCGAAAACCTATAAATCTACAGGTATGGGATTATATTTTTCTAAGAAGATCGCAGATAAGCTAGGGCATAAAATAGAAGTAACATCAAAAGAAAATGAATTTACTGAATTCACCATAAGCTTTTATAAAATATCAGATTATTTTAATATTACAAAAATGTAACTTTAAGTTCCATAAAGTAATCTAAAGAGAGGGAAAATGTTTTTTTGATAGATTAAACTTAAAGTACAGAATAGATAAACTATGCAAAATGTAGAATTATTATTGAAATCAATTTTTATAAATTAATTTCTTNNCTCTTTTATAAGAGAAGTTTCAATAATTGTACATTGTCAATAGTCAATTCTCAATTGTATATATTTGGAGGTATTAAAAATGAATTCAGTATTAAAAATTCAGGGATTAACTAAAACCTATGGAATAAAAGGTTTTACTACTGTTGCAGTAGATAATATTGATATGGAGGTTAAAAAAGGAGATTTTTTAGGGATAATGGGACCTTCTGGAGCAGGTAAAACAACTCTGTTAAATCTTATGTCAACTATAGACAAGCCAACAAAGGGAAACATAATTATTGATGGAGTAGATATTGGTAAATTGAGTAATAAGGAATTATGAAAATTAAGAAAAGATAAGATAGGGTTTATTTTTCAAGATTTTAATCTCTTAGATAATATGACATTGAGAGATAATATAGCACTTCCGCTAGCATTATCAAGAAAAAATCATAAAGAAATAGAAGAGAAGGTTTTAGAGCTTTCAGATTTTTTCGGCTTAAATGATCATTTAGAAAAATATCCTTATCAGCTATCAGGTGGACAAAAGCAAAGGGGAGCAGCAGCAAGAGCAATTATAACATCTCCTAGTATAATCTTTGCTGATGAACCAACAGGAGCATTAGACACTAAGTCTTCTTCAGATCTTTTAAATTGCTTATCAAAATTGAATGAAAAAACTAATTCTACCATTATAATGGTTACTCATGATGCTTTTGCTGCTAGTTTTTGTAAAAAGGTTTTATTAATAAAAGATGGTAAGACCTATTCAAGATTAGATAGAAATGAATCAAGAAAGGAGTACTATGGAAGAATATTAGAATTGCTTGCTTCTTTAGGAGGTGGAAATAATGAACTCTTTTAAGATGGCGTTAAAAAATTTTAAAAATAATATTAGAGTATATTATATTCATCTTATAGCAATGACAATTTCTGTAGCAATTTTATTTAATTTTCAGAGCCTGCGATATGGGGAAACTATAAAAAGCTTTGATAAAGTGGCAGAAGGTTATTGTTCAATAATGCTAAAGACTATAACTATTATGTTAATAGTATTCCTTGGATTTTTCATATGGTTTTCTACCAACATATTTTTAAAACAAAGAAAAAAGGAAATTGGAATATATGCTTTTATGGGGATTGATAATTATCAAATAGGGAAAATATTCTTTTTTGAAACTTTACTTTTAGGACTATTTTCAATATTACTAGGAATAGTAATTGGAATTTTTTCTACTAAATTGTTTCAAATGATTGTAATTAAAGCATCTGGTTTTCAAACAGAAAGTAATTTTGATATAACTTTTGAATCTATAGGAAGCACAATATTAATTTTTTTAGTTATATTTTTAATTATGTCTTTAAAGGGATTTATAAATATAGCTAGATGTAAGCTTATAGATTTATTTAATGCTGCAAGAAAAGAGGACAAAATGCCTAAAATAGGTGTTTTAATCTATATTATAGCAATAATTTCCATAATTATTATTGTATTAGGATACAGAAATGCTTATTTGGCAGCAGATAATTTTAATAAAACATTAACTGCACTAATATTAATAATTTTAGGCACCTATGGGTTACTTGGAGCAGCATTGCCAGTAGTTTTAAAACATCTTATAAAAAGAAAAAGCTTTTTTTATAAAGGAGTAAATGTAATAAGTATAAGTAATATTGCTTATAGAATAAGAACAAATTATAAAACCTATGCTACAGTAGTAATTTTAGCTGCAGCTACTATTACTGCTTTAGGAACAGCTATAACTATGAACCATACTTATAAAAACCGTATGAAAAATAAGTATCTATATACTTTTTCTTATGCTTCCACAAAAGATATAAATGAAAAATCTATAAAAAATGCAATAGAAAAAAGCAATCATAAAATTACAAAAGAGGTGAAGCTCAATCTATTATATTCAGATAATATAGATGGTTATAACAAATACGGATTTATTTCCTTTGTTAAGTATTCAGATTTTATAAGAGCTTTAAAAGAGCTTGGAAATTATGAGCTAGTTAATAGTATGAATTCAAATCTAACAGAAGAAAACCGCTGCATTTATGTACAAAAGGCAGGAACCTTAGCAACTTTAAGTTTAGGAGAAAAAACAGGTGAATTTATAGTAGATAATAAGCAATTTTTAGTAAGTGAAAAAATTAAGATTCCTTTTCTTGGTGGAATATATCCATCAGATTTGTTGATAATAAATGATAGAAAATATAGTGAATTGGAAGGGAAATTAAAGAAGATAAACTTTTATGGAATAAGGGTAGATAATGAGGAAAATACGAAAGTATTAACAAAAGAATTAGAAAGTATGGTAGATAAAGATAGAAATAATTCAATGCATTATTTTTATTTAGATAAAAAGGATAGTGATAGTTGGGTTAAATTTGTATATGTTATAGGATGCTTTTTAGCTATAGTATTTGCTGTAGCTACTGGTAGTATAGTATACTTTAAAATCTTTGATGATGCAAACAACGATAAGGAAAAATACAAAATACTAATTAAGTTAGGAATAGATGATAATGATATAGCTGCTTCAGTAAATAAGCAGATTTCAATATTCTTTATATTAACTTTAACCTTAGGAATACTTCACAGTATATTTGCTATAAGAATTTTAAGTAAAATGCTTTTTGAAGATTTAACAAAAACTTTTATAATAACTGTTTTAATTTTTATAATTATATACTTAATTTTCTTTACTATAGCTAAAAGAAATTTCATTAGAGTTATAAAAGAAGAATAAATGCTTAGATTAGGTTTTCTTTAAATTTCTATAACAAAAATTCTT
>NZ_DKLM01000154.1:2684-82615 GCF_002455975.1 Clostridium sp. UBA6640 | reverse complement strand
AAGTTACGCAGTAACTTTTTTTCAAGACTAGCAATATAAAATTGCTAGTCAAAGATATGTTTAAAGAAATTATTTTGCCTAAAAATAATTTCATCCTTAACTGTGCATTGTGAATTGTGCATTAATCTAAGTTGTGAATTAATATATCAAACTATAACTTATATTCAGACATACATTAAATTTTAGAGTAGCTTATCTATAAATAATGGTGATTTTGATGAAACTTCAAAATAAAATGATAATTTTAGTAACGAGTATTATATGTTTTACCTTAATTATTGTAACTTATTTTTTTATGAATTATTCCAAGATGATATTAAAAGAAGAAAAAGGTAAGGCTGTTATGAATATGGCTACCTCAGTTGCAGCTATGGAAGTAGTTATAGATAATGTAGGAATGGAAAAAGGAATTTATAAAATACAGCCTAGAATAGAAACCTTAAGGCTTAAAACAAGAGGTCAATTTATTGTAGTGATGGATATGAGAGGTATTGCATATTCTCACTATCTTACAGAAAGCTTAGGGAAAGTTTTTATTAATGAGAAAGAAAATATTGTATTATCCAAAGGACGAAGTTATATTACTACAGATACAATTGAAGATATAGATAAATCTATTAAGGCTTTTACACCTATATATAGAGATGGAAAGCAAGTTGGTGCCGTTTGTGTAGGATTATTCTTAGGGAGTTTTAATGACGAATACACAGATTTAATGATAAATTTTCTTCCCTATGTAATTATAGGTCTTATAATAGGAATCGTAGGAGCTATTATTATTTCTCACAGCATTAAAAAGTCTATTTTTGGACTTGAACCTGATGAAATAACTTGGGTACTTAGCGAAAGAGAAGCAATTTTAGAAAGTATGAATGAGGGAATAATAGCTTCAAATAAAGAAGGGGTAATAACAGTAGTAAATAAAAATGCTAGAGAATTTTTGGATGAGGAAAAATATGTGGGAAGAACTTTAAATGAAATCAAATATTTTAATAGATTAAAAATAGTATTAAAAGGTGGACTACCTATTACAAATGTAGAAGAAAAACTTCCTTTAGGAAAAACAATTATTAGTAATTATTATCCTATTACTAACAATGAAGGTAGTATTATAGGTTCTATTGTGACTTTTCAAGACTTTACCACGGTTAAACTTATGGCCGAAGAGCTTACAGGAATTAAAAAGCTTATGTGGTCTTTAAGGGCACAAAATCATGAATTTATGAATAAGCTCCATACTATTTCAGGACTTATTCAACTAGAGGAATATAAGAAAGCCTTAGAGTTTATACATAATACTGCAAAGGCGAGAACTCATATTTTAGATATATTAAATAATAAAATTAAAGAACCTGTTATAGCTGGGCTAATATTAGCAAAATATAATAAAGCATCTGAAGCAAGGATAGATTTTGAGATTGATCAGAGCTGTGAACTGAAAGAAATTCCTAAGGGTATAACAATAGATGAGTTTGCAATTATATTAGGAAATTTGATTGAAAATTCTATTGATGCAGTTATTGGAAAAGAAAATGCTAAAATAACATTATTTATAATTGAAAGTGACAAAGAGATTCAAATAGAAATAAGTAATAATGGAGATAAGATACCAAAAGATATAGAGGATAAAATATTTAATCAGGGTTTTACAACGAAACTTGGTGATAGAGGACATGGACTTTATAACATATTGAAAATAATAAAAGAGATAGATGGTAATATATATTTTACTAGTGATGAAAAGACTACTTGGTATGTAACAATTCCAAGCAGAGGAGGATATTTAAAATGATTGACGTTTTAATTGTAGAGGACGATCCGATGGTAAGAGAAATAAATTCAATGTTTTTAAATAAACTACAAGGATTTAAACTATGTGGAGCAGTGGGGAATTTAGAAGAAGCAAAAAGAATTATAGAAAGTAAAAAAATACAATTAGTACTTTTAGATATATTTCTTCCAAAGGGGAATGGATTAGATTTTATTAGATGGATAAGAAATGATGGTATTTGTTGTGATGTAATATTGATTACTGCTGATAGAAGTTCTGAAGCTGTACAAGAAGCTTTTAGATATGGAGCAATAGATTATTTGATAAAGCCGTTTACTTTTGATAGATTTAAAGAGGCATTATCTAATTATAAAAAACGTATGGAAACCTTTAATAAAGTAATTTCTATAGAACAAAAAACTATTGATCAATATGTTCTAAATAATGAAGATAATTATAAAAATACGTCTGAGAATGAGAGAGAAATGGAGTTAGCAAAAGGACTGAATATTCGCACTTACAATCAGATTTGGAATTATATTAACAATGATGCACACTTCTGTTTTACAGCAGAAGAACTTTCTGAAAACATAGGTATGGCAAGGGTTACAGTTAGAAGGTATCTTGAATATATGTTAAAAGAAGGCAGGCTTTATATTGAATTAGAATATGGGAAAATAGGCAGGCCTTGTCATGTATATAAGATTTCAGACCAAAAAGAACAAAATAACTAATAAGAACAAAATATTGATTGTTTATTATTTAACAAATATACTCTAGCCATAGATAATTTCTGTTAGGGGGAAGTAAAATGAAAAAGAAGATATTAGCTTTAGCAATGACAGCTATAATTGCTATTCCGTTATTAGTTGGTTGCCAAAGTAGTGGAGAAAGTGCAGATATTGTTATTATAGGGGCAGGTGGGGCAGGTCTTGCAGCGGCTGTCGAAGCACAGGAAAGTGGAGCTAAAATTGTTGTTTTAGAAAAGATGCCTATGGTTGGAGGATATACAACTCGTGCTACAGGTGGATTGAATGCCGCTGGAACAAAAGCTCAAGAAGAAGCTGGAATTGAAGATAGTGCTGAATTATTCTTTAAAGATACTATGAAAGGTGGATACGATAAGAATAATGAAGAGTTAGTTAAAGTATTAACTGAAGAAGCAAAAGATACTGTTGAATGGTTAGAAAGTTTAGGTGCTGATTTATCAGATGTTGGAGCAGCAGGAGGAGCCTCAGTTAGAAGGATCCATAGACCAGCAGGGGGATCAGCAGTAGGACCTAATATAATTTCAACCTTAAAGGCGGTTTCAGAGGATAAAAAAATTGATATTAGAACGATGAATGAGGCTATTGAAATAGTTAAAGATAAAGAAGGAAAGATTTCAGCTGTTAAAGCTACGAATAAAGAAGGTAAAGAATACACAATAGCTACTAAAAGTGTTATATTAACTGCTGGAGGATTTTCAGCTAATAAAGAAATGGTTGTAGAAAATAAAGCTGAGCTAGAAGGATTTGATACAACAAATCATCCAGGGGCTACTGGAGATGGAATTGCATTAGCTAAAAAAGTAGGTGCTGATTTTGTAGATATGAGTGAAATACAAACTCACCCAACTGTAGTTCCAGGAAAAGGCATTATGATTACTGAAGCAGTAAGAGGTAATGGTGCAATACTTATAAATAAAGATGGTAAAAGATTTATTAATGAATTATTAACTAGAGATGTTGTTTCAAAAGCGATATTAGATCAAAAAGATAAGGTTGGATACTTATTTTTTGATGAAGAATTGAGAAAAGGATTAAAAGCTATAGAAGAATATTTTAGTATGGATTTAGTTACTGAGGCAAACTCTATAGAAGAATTAGCTGAAAAATTAGATATTGATAAAACTAATTTAACTACAACTATTGAAACATATAACAAAGCACAAAAAGCTAATAACGATACAGAATTCCAAAGAACTGATATGGCAATTAGCTTAGAAAGTCCGAAATTCTATGCAATTGAAGTTACACCAGCAGTTCATCATACTATGGGTGGAGTTAAAATCAACACTAATGGAGAAGTAATCGGAGAAGACGGACAAGTTATACCAGGATTTTATGCAGCAGGAGAGGTTACAGGAGGAGTTCATGGCGGAAATAGGCTTGGTGGAAATGCACTAGCAGATATAATAGTTTATGGAAGAAGAGCAGGACAAACTGCAGCAAAAAATTTAAAATAATACTATAAAATAAAAAATAATTATTTTAGATATGCATTGATTTTATAATGGAGCATTATGGAAAACTATGAGTAAAATGAGTTAAAAACAAACTGTATACAATGTAGAAAAATTATGGTATATTTATTGAGAGAGATTATCAAAGAATAATTTTAATATGTGATATTGGTAGTTATTTGCATTGAAAATTTAATATCACTAAGGAGGAATTTGAAATGAAAAAAGTAGCAAGCGTATTATTATCATCAATATTAACAATGGGGATATTAGTAGGATGTGGAAGTAAAGAAGTAGCTTATAAAGACGGAATCCATGAAGGTGTTGGAAAAGGATTTAAAAATGATATAAAAGTATCTGTAGAAGTTAAAGATGGAAAAATAGAAGATATTAAAGTTGTTGAGCAAAAAGAAACAGAAGGTCTTGGAGACAACGCTATAGAAGAAATAATCAAAACGGTTAAAGAAAAGCAAAGTACAGATAAAGTAGAAGCTGTTTCAGGAGCAACAGCATCAAGCAATGGTGTTTTAGAAGCTATAAATAACGCTTTAGATCAAGCAAAATAGATAAAAAGAATTGTATAAGGTCTCGCTGATGAAAATCAGGAGACCTTTTTATATTATAATAAAAAGGAATAGTAATTATTAGAACATAAATAATATATTTAGGTACTTTAAAGAAATCATTAGTGAATATGAGATTATATTTTTCTTCATAATTTGTTAATAATATCATTATTAACAAATTATGATACATTATCTTTAAATACTATTTTAAATGATTCAAGAAAATTTATTTATAGGAGATATTATTATGATTATAGCTATAGCAAAAATAAAATTAGGTGCACCTTGGGTACACTCATTAAAAGAAAAACGAATGATTGTTAAAAGTATAATAGATAAGGTAAAACATAAGTTCAATGTGTCTATTGCAGAGGTAGAAAATCAAGATATACATCAAACTATAGTAATTGGAATTGCAGCAGTGAGTAGTAGCAGCAGCCATGGTGATAGCATATTACAAAAGGTTATAGATTATATAGAAAAAAATTGCGAGGCTAATATCGAGGACATAGAAACAGAAATATTATAAAAGCTTTGCTTTATGTTATCAATAAATATAAATTCTTTACGATAATTAAAGTAAATATAGATACCTTTAAGGAGAGATATTATGTCTGGTATTTGGAAAATCAATATGGTTCAAAATCAGGCTACTCAGCAAGATTTTAATAAAACTACTTTCAGAAAGGGAGATAGCTTTAGTGCAAGGATATTAAATATCAATAAAGAAAGTGGTGAAGTTGTAATAAGACTTCTAGATGGAAGACAATTTCCTGCTAAAATAGATGGTTTTATTGAGGATACCCTGTTAGAAAATTATTTATTAAAATTTGTAGTAGATGATTTCAGCGAAGGAAAATTAACTTTAGTATTAGGTGGGGATAGCAAACCGCTAGAAGCCTTAATACCTTTAGAAAGCAAAAGCATATTAGAAGAAGTAATAAAAAACTTAGGATTAAAAATTTCAAAAGGTGATGAGTATATATTAAAGGAAATGCTTAAATTTAATATTACGTTAACTCAAGAAAATTTTGATGAGGTTAAAACTATAGTCGACTTCACTAATAAAATAAATACAACACCTAAAGAAGAAGATAATTTTATAGAAAAGTATTTAGCGGCAAAAAATATAGAACCTAATAGTGAAAATGGAGTCATGGTTAAAAACACTTTAAAGAACTTTTTTTCTTCCCTGAAGACTTTAGATTTAAACTCGTTACTAATGATGAAGGAAGAGAACATACCAATTACAGAAGAAAATATAAAAAGTTTCAATAATATTAATAAAGAAGACTTAGTAATAGCTAAAAATATTCAAGAAGCATTAGAAGCATTAAATATTGAGACTAAAGATATAACAATAGATAATAAAATTTTTAAGGAGAGAGATATTGAGGATAAATCGCTAACATCCTTAGATAGGGAAAACAAGGTAATAAAAAATGGGAGTTTTGATAATACTGTAAAAGATATTACTTTACAAGGGGAAGAAGTATCAAATAAAGGAATAAATACTAAGTCTATTATTAATGAAAAAAATCTTTTAGTTAAAAATGAAAATGAAAGTATTGATAGTAATTTAGGAGAAAAGGAGATTATTACTTCAAAAGAAGATAAAATCATAGAGGATAAAGTTAATAAGGATATAAAAGAAAGTAAAATTATCGAAAAAGATATAGACTTAAAATTAAAAATTCCTACTTCTGATATAGTCAAAAGTGAGATAAAAGAAAAAGTATCTATGATGAAAGATGGAATTATGCAACTTATAAAGACTAATGAAGATAGTCCATCTACATTTAACAAAGTAATGCAACTTATTGAAAGTAAAATGCATGATTTTAAAGTTTTTAACACTTTAAGTAATGATTATTATTATTTAAATGTGCCCATGAATATTAAAGAACAAGATTATGACTGTAAGCTCGTAATTAAAGATGAGAGAGGTAAAGGCAAAAAGATAGATTCTAGAAATATTAAAATTGCTACAAGTATAAGGACTTTAAATATGGAAGTAGTGGATGCATTTATTAATGTAAATAATGACTATATAAATATAGATATTCATTCACAAAAGGATTTTATGGATATATTAGAGGCTTATAGATATAAGCTTATTGAAGATTTAAGTTGTAATTCATATGCCTTTAATGTTAACATTAAAGAAAAAATAGAAAAATTTACATTATCAAATTGTAGGGGATTTTTTGATGATAATGATTTAAGTATAATTAATGTAAGAGTATAACTAATATGGAATTGAAATGTTCAAGGGCATAGTTATATTAGCTATGCATTAATTCTTAGATATTTTATCTATATTGCATTAACTATCTTATAAAGGTGTGGTAAAATGAAAAATGTAAAAAAAGCTGCTGCAGTAAAATATGATTATGGAGCTACTGCACCTAAGGTTACTGCAGTGGGTATGGGGCATATTGCAGATAAGATTCTAGAAAAAGCAGAGGAAAATGAGGTTCCTGTAGTTGAAAATGAAGAGTTGGCAAATCTTCTTACTAATGTAGACGTAGGAGATGAGATTCCTTTAGAGCTTTATGATGTGGTGGCAAAGGTAATTGCATATGTTATGGATATTGACAATAGGATGAAGAGCAGGTGATAAGTATTGGCATTATATGCTATATCTGATTTCCATTTAGCATCTACTGGAGATAAGCCTATGGATATTTTTGGAGATAAATGGTATAAACATGATGAAAAAATAAAAAATAATTGGCTGGAAACCATTAAGGCAGAAGATACAGTCTTAATTGCAGGAGACATTTCTTGGTCTATGAATATGGAAGAAGGTAAGGAAGATTTAGATTTTATAAATAAGCTTCCAGGAAGAAAAATATTAGTAAGAGGAAACCATGATTATTGGTGGACTAGTATAACAAAGCTTAATTCTCTTTATGATAACATGGATTTTATACAAAATAACTTTTTTACTTATGAGAATTATGGAATTTGTGGCAGTAGAGGGTGGATTACTCCAATGAATTCTAAATTTACTGCTCATGACAAAAAAATTTATGAAAGAGAACTTATAAGGCTTAGATTATCTTTAGATAGTGCTAGAAAGGCTGGTTATAAGAAGCTTATAGTTATGCTTCATTACCCACCAGTAAATAGTATTGAAGAAGAAAATGGGTTTACTGAAATATTAAATGAATATGAGGTAGAGAAGGTTATATATGGGCATATTCATGGAATGGCTTTGAAATATGCCTTTGAAGGCATTAAAAATGGTATAGAGTATGTATTAACTTCTTGTGATTATATAGATTTTTTACCCAAATTAATATTACCATAAAAATTTATATATTTATAACATACAGGCTATAAATATATAGATTGTGAATGAAAAATTGTGAATAATAACATCAATTTTTCATTCACATCTTTAATTCTAAAAGTGGTGATTAGCTAATCACGATTTTTAGAATTAAAAATTTTTGAAAAAATTCTTTTAGATTTATCTTCTTTAATATTTGCTTCTTGAATATGAGCTTTTTGATCTTTACTATCAAAGTTAAAATTATCGTCAATGATATCACTAGTTTTTTCAAGTTTAGTCTTAATAAGTTCTGCTTCCCTAATTAGATCTCTTTGAGTTCTAACTAATTCTTTTAGGCTTTGTTTTACATTAGGGGCAGTTAGTACTTGGCTAAACCATACAAGAGCTGTATTATAATTTAATAGCCTTCTATTTAGTTCACCTATTAAATACATCATAACAAATTTATCCATACCATATAAAGGTAAGGCTTCATTATAATAGGCATCGTTAAACCCTTCTAATGCAAAATTTAAAAAGGTTCGTTCCATTTCACTATAATAATCTGAATTACCTAATCGATACATCCATGATAATTTCAAACAAATCATAGCTTTTTGGCTAGGTTTAGCATTCATAAAAACTGCATTTAATAGTGCCATTTTATATCTTTCTATAGCAATTTCTAATGTATATTTATCAGGATAAGTTCTTGGTTTGAATTTTGAAGTTACATTTTTAAGTATTAGATCTTTTTGAATAGTCATTATTTTATAGAAATCAGATTTTAAAGCTGAATATCCGCAACTTTCACAAATATAAACATCATAAAAATAAGGATTTATAAGATCATATCTTATAAAAAAATCTGAGTCTTTTGAAATCATTCTATAAGAAGTACTTTTAAGTGCAAGTTGTTTGAATCTATAATTACATACAGGACAATCTATAGTCTTATGATAAAGTAAAGATTCATATAAATCATTCTTAGCTTTTTCTTTTTTGCCTATGTTTTTTTTCACCGTATATATTTGAAGATTGTCTATATCTTCAAACCCTAGCTCTTCTAGTTCAGAAAAAATATTTTTCATAATAAAATCCTCCATAAACCGCTAAATAAACAATAAATGCAATATTATATCTAAATCATTGATATTTTTCTATAATAACATTATATTATATATATAATCTAATATATATTTCGTAACAATTTAATATTTGTGAAGGGTGACTTACATATGGCGATAAGAGAATGGAAAAAGTTTTTAATTCCTTATGAACAGGCAGTGGAAGAACTTAAAGTTAAATTTAAAAGTATTAGAAGAGAACTTAGAAGAAAGAATGAATATTCTCCAATAGAATTTGTAACTGCAAGGGTTAAGGAAGTATCTAGTATCTTAGAAAAAGCAAATAAATTTAACATACCATTAGATAGAATAGAGTATGAAATGGAAGATATAGCTGGTGTGAGAATTATGTGCCAGTTTGTTGATGATATAGAAAAAGTTGTTAAATTAATTAGACAAAGAAAGGATATGCAAATAATCTATGAGAAGGATTATGTAACGAATGTTAAGGCAAGTGGTTATAGAAGTTATCATATGATTATAAAATACCCAGTAAATATGGCTGATGGTCAAACAGAAATTTTAGCAGAATTTCAAATTAGAACTTTAGCTATGAATTTCTGGGCCACAGTAGAACATTCTTTAAATTATAAATATAAACATGATATACCTAAAGATGTAAGAATGAAGTTAAAAACTGCAGCAGATGCAGCCTTTCAATTAGATGAGCAAATGCTTGAGATAAAAGATGAAATTAAAGACGCTCAAAAATTATTCGAGGTGAAGTCTAGCCTAGTTACAGACATAGTTGAAAATATCTTAACACTTTCATCTTTAGGAAAGCTTTTAGATGCTTCAAGATATACGGAACAGTTAAACAAGCTTTTAGAAGAAGGCGAAGTATTTGAACTTAGCAGTTTATTAGAAGCTACAAAAAAGACGTTAGATAAATATAAAGCATAAGGCCGATATTTTGGCCTTATGCTTTATATTTTATAAGGATACTTTATATAATAGGACGACTTAATAATTATTAACTAGTATATGTTAATTAAGCTAAGTAGAACTAGAGAGTGAACTCTGGTTTTTTTATTCTTAAATAATATGAAAATTTTATTTGAAAAATTTGAATGAGTAATTAGCATCTTTAAATCATTAGAAGTTATTATTATATAAATGCTGGATACTATCATGACCAATTGAATATATATAGTTAGGATACATTTTTAAAAATTTGAAAACACACTAAATACATATATAAGAATCATTGCATAAGCATTATTTTTTCTATTCATAAGAACCTACTCAATACATTGATAAATATACTGTTATATTAAAAGGATTTAATAAATATTAAAAGAATAAGTAGATAATGGATTAAAGGGGGAATATATCGTGGAAGAATTAAAGTGTCCTAAATGTAATTCTACTGAAATCAAGAGAGCTGCGAGCAAAACCATATTATTAGAACCTATGGATAAAATTTTTGCATTAGGATCAAAACTTTATGCTAATGTTTGTACTGATTGTGGTACAGTTTTTGATTTTACTGTAGATTTTCCAGAGGATTTTAAATAGGGGAAGGTAGAAAAAATGAGAGAGGGAATTATAATAGAAAACACAAATACTATAAACACTATAGAAAGCCTAAAAAAAGATTTAGCCGCATTAGGACTTAAAAAAGGAATGACTGTTATTGTACATTCCTCTTTAAGTTCTATAGGCTGGGTCTGTGGAGGAGCTGTATCAGTAATAAAATCGCTTATGGATATAATTACTGAGGACGGCAACATTATTATGCCAGCTCAAACAGGAGACTACTCAGAACCTTGTTATTGGGGGAATCCTCCTGTACCTGAACAATGGTATGAAATAATTAGAGAAACTATGCCTGTTTTTGATAAACATGTAACCCCTACAAGAGGAATGGGAAGAATTGCAGAAGTTTTTAGAAGTTTTCCTAATGTGTTAAGGAGTAATCATCCACAGGCTTCTTTTACTGCTTGGGGTAAGGATTCAGAGGATATTATAGGGGTTCATAATCTGGAGGATTCATTAGGGGAAACATCACCTCTGGGAAAAGTTTATAATATAAATGGATATGTACTACTGCTAGGAGTGCCTTATGAGAATAATACATCTTTTCACCTAAGTGAATATAAATCTAATGTAAGAATGTATACAGAATTGGCTGCACCTATTTTAGAAAATGGTAAGAGAGTTTGGAAGACTTTTAGAGATATTGATTTAGATAGCTATGATTTTAATTCTATAGGCATAGAGTTTGAGAAAAACTGTAATGTGAGTAGAGGATTAGTAGGACAAGCTGAGAGTAGGCTATTTCATCAAAAAACAGCAGTAGATTTTGCTACAGAATGGTTTAAGAGAAATAGAGGGCATGAGAATTTATTGAAGTAGAAGCTTAGTTAGCATCTACATATAATAATCATAGAATCAATAATTTCGGAGGCGTATTCTATGAAGATACTATCTATAATTTGTATTATTTATGCTATATTCTTAATAATTTATGGATTTATAAATAATAAAAGAGTAGATAATAGGAATAATTGGTACCATATTAAAGATATGAAGAGCTTTTTAAGAATTCAATTCTTATGGAAGCTTATAACTGCACTATATTGCATCGCTGCTGCTTATTTTTATGAAAAATATACTATAAGCTTTTTGTTTATCCTTACAATTATTTTTATAGATAGAATAATATTTTTTATTATAGTTAGACTTAAAAAAATAGCTTTACCTAAAAGATATTTAGAATAAGGCATATGAAAGAAAATAATATTCCTAAGATGTTAATAGGTTTTTATAAGATGCCTAAATAAAATTTCAATTTAGATAATTTTCTAATAGTTTCTATTAAAGAGATTTCTAGTCTGAATAGATCAAATATTCAGACTGGGAGTCTATAGGGGTTATTAATGAGAATTTAACTTATGCATGATTTCAATTTCCGTAACAAAAATTCTCATTTATAGATTAAAAATTAAGAATTAAGGATAAATAACTATGGTTAAAACTCCACGGCCAAAGCCTTTGGAGTTTTCTTAANNTTTTATAGAAAACTTATTTTCCAGAGTATATAGTAAGTTTTCGCATTGTATCCCTATATTTGCATTTAAAAATAATTTACTTTTTACATTTTCCTGTTATATGATCTATACTAATTTTTACAATGTTAGCTTTAGAGAAAGCTTTTTCTATATATATTTTTCCTTCTTCCATAAAATCAGAAGAATATTTTTCAATAAACTTTAGTAACACAGCCTTTTTTTCTTTTTCTGCTCCAATATTTTCAGCCTTTCCAAAGATTATTACATTTTCAAATTTAGTACTGAATGTTTTAGATAGAACCTCAATATTATCAACAATTGAAAAACATACTTTATTATTAAAATTTATATTATCAAGTTTGTGTCCTACAGGAGCACAATGAAAATAAATGGCATCATTGTAGTATACGTAATTTAAAGTTGTACAGTAAGGATAACCATTTTCACCTATAGTGCCTAAAGTGCCTTCTTGTCCTCTTTTTATAAGTGCAAATATATCTTTATCGTCCATTGCTTTATTAATTCTTATCATTTCTTTAAACATTGAAAATACCTCCACATCTTTTAATTATTTAAATAAGATTAGTTTTATATTAACATATCTTTTAATTATATGTAATATATAAATATATTGTAAGTTTTACGTTATGTACTGTAGAACTCTATGTAGTTAATAATTGAAGTCATAAATTAGTGATAAAACAAATTAATAGTATAGAATGGAAGAGGCTGTGGAGTAGAAAAATTGAAATTTGCAAATACTGTGATGAGCGGTGTTTGTAATGATGATTAGAGAATAGAGCTATTAAGCAACTATCTTTTAAGCGAGAAGGAACTTTACAACAAGTGATTTAATTTGTTGACATAAAGTAAAATAGAGTGTAATATAAAACATACCGAATGAATGTTTTTTTAGAAAAAGATTAAAGGCGAATTAAAGAATGTCCTAGGAGACAGCACTAAAAACAGGGTTAGAGAATAGAAATAGTAAGGAAATTATCTTTTAACCCAGAAGAAACTA
Organism: Clostridium sp. UBA6640; assembly: GCF_002455975.1. Classification (GTDB taxonomy): domain Bacteria; phylum Bacillota; class Clostridia; order Clostridiales; family Clostridiaceae; genus Clostridium_J. The sequence goes on along the minus strand of NZ_DKLM01000154.1, from coordinate 69,612 downwards.
GAAATTTATAATAAGTGATTAAGTTTATTTACATAAATTGAAATGGAGTGTAGTCTAGAACATACCGACTAAATGTTTGTTAGAAGGAGAGTTGAGTAATGAGTAAAAGGTATAGTACTGAAGACACAATTAGAGATATTTTAGATGTAGCGACACGGCTGTTTGTAGAAAAAGGTTATGAGAAAACGACCATCCAAGATATTGTCAACGAATTAGATGGCCTGTCCCGTGGAGCGATTTACCACCACTTTAAATCAAAAGAAGAGATTATTGATGGAGTTGTAAAGCGACTTGTTCCAGGATCAGAGTATATAGAGGCAATTAGTAAACGCCAAGACCTAAATGGCTTAGAAAAAATTCAACATTTACTAATGGAGACACTAATGAATAAAGAGGTTGGAGCTTCATTTGGGTTGGCATTTCCTTTATTTAATAATCCAAAATTTTTCATGATGCGTGTGATTAATAGCAATGAGGTCCTATCACCTCAGATTGAATTATACATAGACGAAGGAAACAAGGATGGATCACTTGATGTGAAGTTCCCAAAGCAGATTTCAGAGATTATTGTCCTACTATTAAATACTTGGTTTATGGTATCTTTATTTCCTAACACTATAGATACTTTTTGGGATAAAGTTTATGCAGCGAAATATCTGTTCGATGGTATAGGAGTTGACGTACTAAGTGATGAAATTATAGAAAAAATTATTAGCGAAGTAAAGGAAAAGGGGATAGAAAATGAAGGGAAATAAAAAAAGTGGTATTAAACAAGTTCTGCATATCCTAAAGATAAGCACTCTTGTACTTGTACTGATAATAGCCTTAGCATTGGGGGGAATCTTTACAGCTCACCGTTTAAGTTTACGAAGTGAGGCTAAGAAAATTGTGGATTATGGGCAGAAATTAGAGGTTTTCGATGGCACGATGAACGTACTTATTGAAGGTAAGGGCGAAGAAACAATTGTTCTTTTAACAGGTTATGGCACGGCAAGTCCAAGTATTGATTTCAAGCCGCTGATTGATGAACTTAAAAGTGATTATCGTGTGGTTGTTATCGAACCCTTTGGCTATGGACTAAGTGGGCAAACGGAGCGTGAGCGAACAGCAGAAAATATGGTTGAGGAGATTCATAACGTTGTTAAACAATTAAATATAGATTCCTTTATTTTGATGGGGCACTCAATTGCAGGCATTTATGGGTTGAACTATGTCAATACTTTTCCTGAGGGTGTCAAAGCTTTTGTTGGAATTGATTCAAGTGTTCCAAACCAAACTTGGCCAGGTTTTGATGATAGATTAATCAACTTCGTGCAAAAATCAGGAATCTTCAGATTGGTGGTAAAATTGAATCCTGAAAGCTTCACGGGTGAAAACATTAATGAAGAGTCTTCTGATCAATTGCGCATGCTTACCATGAAAAATATGGGAAATAAGACTGTGCGAAGTGAACTTAAGTTAATAGGAGAGAGCTTTAATTCTGCAAAAAAACTGTCGTTTCCCAAAGAACTTCCTTTATTATTGTTTGTTGCGGAAAATGAAACAAATCCAGAAGGATGGCTTGAACTTCACCAAAAGCAAATTGAAAAATCGGTTAAGGGTAAGATCGTTGAATTACCTGGAACCCACTACCTTCATCACTCGCAATCTAAAGAAATTGCAGAAGAACTAAGAAAATTTTTAGATTGATAGTAAAAAATTAGCAACAAGAATAAGAAGTGCCTATGCTTTTTGGGCTGCTAATTCAAATAAAACAGTATATTTAGAGAGAACTTATTGTCGATTCATAAATGTGAGTTGTAATAAGTTTTTTTATTTTAGAGAAACCATTACTTTTATCAATCATTAATGTCATGAATGAATTAGTAGTATTATGTGATAAAATAATCATAAGGTAAGCAATTTATGAATTCAGTATAATTATTAGGTAAAAGTAGAATTGATGTTATGTAAGTAAAGAAAGTGAGGAATATACTCCGTTTTAATAAAGAGACATTTTTATTAAAGCGGAGTATATTGCATTATAGTATCTCTTTTAATAGGTTTTAAATATAAAAAATAAAATAATTAGTTGATTTATAAATATATAATTAATTATTTTATTCTAAAATTAAGGATAAGTTGGTAGTATTGGCAGTTTTGAATATAAATCTATATCATTTAAGTTGTTAACTTGGGATATTATCAGTTTGTCATCAACTTTATCTATAGTAACTTGTCCTATAAGCTCTACGTCATCTTTAGTATTTTTTTCTACATTATTTAAATTTATTATAGCCTTAAAATTATAAACTTTATCTGTATCACTTTTTTTAAATTCCTTCAATTCTACGAACTTAGAATTAGTTTTATTAGCAACTAAGAGATTTATATATAGAGAGCTAACTCTATTAGCTGTGATTGTTTTAAAGGCATCATCCGATAATAACTCCTTATATCTAAGGGTATATTGATCATTAGGATGTTTCTCGATAAACTCGATAAACTCATTAGTATTAGCTTTAGTGTAATCTTCTATGTCATATAAAGCATGAAGAAAATCTTCTGTTAATTTTTCTTCAGCATTTGTTTTGCTGCATCCTATTAAGAAAAGTGGAATAATAACTATTATTAAAAGCATAGGAATTAACTTCTTAAACTTCATAACATTACCCCCTAGTAAATAATTTTTAATTTGGCTTTTTTCATATATTAGATAAAGTATCTTAAATATTATAAATCTTTTCATGGAATTACATAATTAAAGATTACACTATTATTATATTAACATATTTTACAATAATATGTTAATATATCCTTAATATAAGAACTTTAATAAGTACAAAAAGAATAGTATAAGTAAATTAATCTTGTTTAGTAATTAAAAATGTTAAACAAGCTTTACAGTACATTGATAAAAATTTATGGAGGTAAAGTATATGGGGAAAACTAGTAAAATTTTGATTATGGCTTTTTTAACAATAAGTTGTATTTTATTATTAGGCTGTGAAAAAACAAAACCTAGAATTGCTCTTAGTGATTTTTCAGAAGAACAAAAAGAACTATTACAAGGTACTATTGATACTGATTTTAAGGCTTTTAAGATAATTGGAAGTTTAGAAGAGTATGATGATATTGAGGTAAGCTTATGTGTATATGAAAGAGGAAAGCTTATAGGTGAAGACAACATGGTAGGTATGTCTTTAAATAAAGAAGATACTTTGAAGTATATAAGTATGAGCTTATATCAATACTCTGATAAATATAGCGATAAAGGGGAATTGAAAATTGCTATTATAGGTGATCATTTTAATAATTCAGCTAAATTTAATATAGACTTTAATAATAAGCCAAATGAAGTTGGAAAGTTTTATAATAACGAAGTAAAGATAGAAAAAGGTGTAGAGTATATTTTATTTGCACAATTAGAGCGAAATCAAGGATCAGGCCGCATGAGTTTTATTTTTGATGGAAAAGATGAAGTAGATAGAGCTATAGAAAACTATGATAGAGTAGTTTTATTAAAATGTAAATTTAAATAGAAGTATATTTATAAAAATAACTATATTGGGAGTTTCCTTAAGCTATTTTTATAATAGTAAAAATAAACTAGTTAGTTAAAAGAAAAATTCTGTATATAACATAGATAAATTTTGAGGGAGGCAAAGAGATGAAAAGAGAAGAAGCCTTCACCGCTGGGGTTTACAACAAAAATTATAGGTTTTAAATAAAATCAGAGTAATCACAAAATTTTAGTTTGTAACTATTTTTTATTTAAACCACTGGGGTGGGGAATTTATTCTGTAGCGGCGAACAATGTTCGCCATAATCACTAGCAATTTTATATTGCTAGTGAAAAAACATGTTTAAAGAAATTATTTTTTATAAAAATAATTTCAACCTAAATTGTCCATTGTCAATACTCAATTCTCAATTGTATAAATGGGGGAAGATAATTATGTTAAAGATAGAGAAATTAACAGATGAAATAAAAGGTGCAATATTAAAATTTTTATATAAAGAAGAGGCGATAAATCTTTTTATAATACATTTTATTGAAAATGGTAATATAGGAGATTTATATATAGATAAGGAAGATAATATAGGAGCAGTATTACATATAAAAGATGATGGAAACTCGCTTTTTACCAATTTTTATTATGATAACAAAAAGAATTTTGAAACTATTATAAAAGAAATTGAAAGATTAAAGAGTACGCGAATGTTATTGGCAGCTAAAGAAGAAGATGTAGCAGTGGCGTTAAAAGAATTAAATATAACTAGAAATATAGATAAAAATTTTTATTATATTTTTGATAATGAGAAAAAGCTAAATTTACATATAGAAGAGTTTAATTTTAAAAAAGCAACTTTTAAAGATAAAGATTTTATTAAAGAAGCATATATAGATTTTTTTGGAGCAACTTCTGAAGAAGAAATAGAATCTTTAACTAATGATGAAAAAATAAAATATGATTTAGAAAATGGAGTTTATTTCTTATATATTAACTATACTCCAATAGGATTAGCTAAATTTAGTGAGTTCAGCAAACATTTTGGGGAAATTACTACTGTTTATATAAAAAGTGAATATAGAGGTAGAGGATTAGGAAAAATCCTTATGAGTAAAATGGTAAAAACATTAATGGAGGCCGGAAAGACACCGATAACTCAAGTAAATGTAAGAAACTTAAGTGCAAAAGCTATATATGAAGGTATAGGATTTAAAAAATATTGTGACTATGCCTTTGAATTCTTAGATAATTAAAATTTATCTTTAATTTCTCTGCTGTATTAAACATATATAGTTAATTATTAATTTAAAAAGTCGTGATGGTTAATCACGACTTTTTGTTAGTTAGCTACTATATTTACAAGTCTGCCTTTAATTACTATAACTTTCCTTACAGTTTTTCCTTCAAGAGCAGCTTTTATATTTTCATTGCTTAATGACGCTTCTTTTATTCCTGCTTCATCAAGACTTGTTGGAACATCAATTTTAGCTTTGATTTTACCATTAATTTGTATTGCTATTTCAACTTCATCTTTAATTAAAGCAGATGGATTGAAAACAGGCCAACTTTCGTTAAATACTGAACAATTCATACCTAAAGCTTCCCAGTGTTCTTCAGAGAAGTGAGGTGCAAATGGTGCAAGAAGCTTAATGTAATCTACTAATGTTTCCTTTAGGAAAGCAGGATTCTTAATGTCTTCATTAAGGTATTTAGATAGGGCATTAGTAAACTCCATCATTCTTGCTATTGCAGTATTAAACTGAAGTTTTTCAGCATCTTCAGATACACCTTTTATAGCAAAATGTCTCCAATAATTAAGCTCTTTTTCAGCAGTTTCCATAGCTTCTTTATTATTATCCTTGTTTCTAAGTTCAGCTATAGAATGTTCTAGAACTCTTTCTATTCGCTCAACGAATCTACCTATAGATTTTATTCCATCATCGCTCCAAGCTCCACCTTCAGTATATCCAAATCCAAACATTAGATACATTCTAAATACGTCTGAACCATATTCTTTGATATATCCATCAGGAGATATAGTGTTTCCTTTAGATTTACTCATCTTAAGTCCATCAGGTCCTAAGATTAATCCTTGGTGAGTTAGAGATTTAAATGGCTCTCCGAAGTTTATATAACCAAGATCTCTTAATGCTTTAGTTATAAACCTTGCATATAATAGGTGCATACAAGCATGTTCTGGTCCTCCAACATATTTATCTACTGGAAGCATTTTATTTACTAGTTCGCTATCAAAGCAAACTTCACCATTTTTGTTATCTACATATCTTAAATAGTAGAAAGAAGAACACACAAAGGTATCTAAAGTGTCTGCTTCTCTTTTAGCAGGTTCACCACAACATGGACATGTGGTATTTATAAAGCTGTCACATTTAGCTAGTGGAGATTTTCCATCTGGTGTAAATTCCACATCGTATGGAAGCTTTACAGGTAAATCACTTTCAGGCACTGGTACTGTTCCACATTTTTCACAGTGGATTATTGGGATTGGTGCTCCCCAATATCTTTGTCTTGATACTAACCAATCTCTTAATCTATAGTTTATTTTCTTCTCACCTAAATTTAACTCATGAAGTTTATTAACCATAGCCTCCTTAGCTTCTTCACTAGAAAGCTCGTCGAACTCTCCACTATTTACAAGTTTTCCAGATTCAGTATATGGAAGATTTTCTCCACCTTCAATAACTCTTTCTATTGGAAGATTATATTTAGTTGCAAAGGCAAAATCTCTTTCATCATGAGCCGGAACAGCCATAACTGCACCAGTTCCATAAGTGTTTAATACATAGTCTCCAATCCAAATAGGAATTTTTCTTCCGTTAATTGGATTTATAGCATAAGAACCAGTAAATACACCAGTTTTTTCTCTTGTTATAGATTGTCTTTCTATATCAGATTGTTTTTTAGCAGTTTCTTTATATTCTTCTACAGAAGTTTTGCACTCTTCAGTAGCCAACTGATCTACTAACTCGTTTTCAGGAGCTAAAACCACATAAGTTACTCCAAATAGTGTATCAACTCTTGTAGTGAACACATTGAAGGAAATATCTTTTCCGTCTACTTTAAAAGTAGCTTCTGAGCCTGTAGATTTACCTATCCAATGTTTTTGCATTGATTTGGTTTTTTCTGGCCAATCAAGATTATCAATTTCATTAAGAAGTTCTTCAGCATAATCTGTAATTTTTAAGAACCATTGAGTTAAATTCTTTTTAGTAACTTCACTAGAACATCTTTCACAAACGCCATCAACTACCTGTTCATTAGCTAAAACAGTATTACAATCAGGACACCAGTTTACTGGTGCATTTTTTCTATATGCAAGACCTTTTTCATATAATTTTAGGAATAGCCATTGGGTCCATTTATAATAATCAGGACGACAGGTTACTACTGAATTTTCCCAGTTAAACATAGCTCCCATATCTCTTAATTGTCTTTCCATAGTTTCAATATTCTTTTCTGTTGAATCCATTGGATGAATTCCAGTTTTTATTGCAAAGTTTTCAGCAGGTAATCCAAAAGCATCAAAACCCATTGGTTGAAATACATTATACCCTTGCATTCTTTTCATTCTAGCCCATGAATCAACAGGTGCAAAGTTAAACCAATGACCTGCATGAAGTTGGCTTCCAGATGGATAAGAGAACATTTCTAAAACATAAAGTTTTTTATCTAAATTGTTTTTATCAAATTTATATAGTTCTGTTTCTTCCCATTTTTGTTGCCATTTTTTATCAATTTCTGTGCTATATCTAGCCATATTATTTCCTCCTAATCTATGGTGAATTTTTATTAGTAGATAGATATCTAAGATTATTATAAATAAAAAAAAGCCTTCATCTCGTAAAGAGACGAAAACTTATAATTCCGCGGTACCACTCTAATTAGGCATAGTGCCTCACTTTAAAATATAACGGTTTAATCCGTACTTGCTTTTTACAAGTAAGCTCCTAGGCAAGTTCATAGTTCTTAACTACTGCATTACACCAAACTGCAGCTCTCTAAGAATTAAGATGAATATTACTACTCCTAATCAGTGCAATAGTATATTAAGTTAATAATTTTAAATTATAAATTAAAATCTATTTATTGTCAATAGTTTATTAATTTTTTATATATGGTATTAATTATTTAATTTATGAATAAAGTTACTATCTACATAGGTTATAAATATAGTTAGTGCATAATCATAAATTATAAACATAACTTGATAAGCTAATATTAAAAATAAAAAGTTTCTTGGTATTGATAATGAAGGTATAAATAAAAATTTATAAATTATATAAAATATTCCCATAGATATATTAAAATATACAATCTTTAATATAAATTCTAAAGATATTTTTCTTAATCTTTCTATGTAAAGTTTTATAAAGCCATAAAGTCCAAAAAAAATGGTATAAGATAGCCACATAGATTTCAATGGAAGTATAAAGTAAGATAATAAGGAAACACTTACATATACTATAATAGAGTTTTGTATGCTAGTAGTTAATATTGATAGAGGGATTATAGCTGAAGCCACTCCTAAAAGAAATATTGTATTAAAGGGCAAAAATGAAGTGGAATAAAGAATAAATAGGCTAAGTGCTACATATATTCCACCTCTTGCAACAAAACTTGCTTTATTGTTCATATTATGTTTTCTCATATTAAAAAACCTCACAATAAATTATTATTTTAAATTATTATGTTGTAAATTTAGTTATATTCACAAATGAATCTAAAGAGTAGTGTATTCTTTTTAAGAAGCGATTTCTTAGTATAAATTATATTATTAAAAGCAACTAATTAAATCTCCACCCATACATTCACAACAAGTATCTGCGCACCAAAGTTTACAACAAAGATCACAGCATTCCCCATCACTACCTCTTCGCGTTCCATGATAATTTTGTCTATAAGAATTTTGTCTTTGATTTAAGCTATTTAATGTTTGTCTATACTCAAAATTATTTGGATCCATATTACAAGCTTGATGAATTAAATTGTAGGCATTATCAAACCAACCTTTTCTATAGTTAACCATACCCATTAAAAAATACCATTCTGCAGTTCTATCTGATATAGAATTAAGCTTTGATTCTGCACCACCTATATTTCCTCTATTTAAATCCATTCTTATGCTTTGATAAATGTTAAAATTATTATTTCCTCCACTATAACTTTGATAGTTACTAGAACTTCCATTATTTTTAGTAAGAGTATCATAAGCATCGTTTATTTCTCTCATCTTTTCTTCAGCTAAATCCTTTAGAGGATTATTAACATATTGATCTGGATGATATTGCTTTGCTAATTCCCTATATGCTTTTTTTATTTCATCTTGTGATGCACCTTGTCTTACACCAAGTACCTCATATGGATTTCTCATGTTTTTTACACTCCTTAATCTTTATACTTTCAATTTTCTCCATTAAGCCAAGCTGAAGGATATTGGTTAAAAGCTCCTTGTTTTTCTTTAATGGAAGATTTTCTAAAGAAGCTGCACAGCTTTCAGCGCTTAATATTAGATTAAACTCAATTCTTTCCCTAATGGTTTCTATAAATTCTTTAAAGGTGAGTTTTTCACTATTAAAAGCTTTTTCAATAGCGTTAAATTTATGGTTTTCCATATCTTCCTTTAAGTCATCATAGGCATCAATTAAATATATAAATCTTCCTAAATTATATCCAAGCCAATAAAGGGAAGTGTTATCATCTTCCTTATAATACTTAGAAATTATATAACCAGTTAAATCTGCAAATATATCAGAAATTTCATCTATATTTATGGGATCTTTAGAGTTCTCCATTTTACTTAATAAATTTAGTTTAGCTTCCATATAATCTATTATTTCTTTTTTTTGTTCATCACTAATTTTTACATACTTCTTTAAAAATTTAGATAATAATTTACTGACTTTAGAATTATTATCATTGTAATTATCTAATAATTTAAAGTAAGTTAAAGCTACATTACAAAAAGCTGCATATTTTAAAGCATCATTATCAATTATTTTAGGTTTTTTATTTAGTGGATGTGCAATACAAATAGACTTTTCATATTGAATTTTATCTTCGTTAAGTCCATCTAAAAGTATAGCTAAAAAAGTCATATCATAATTTAAAGTAAATCTAGGTATATGACCACAAGTTTCTTTTATAGCTAAACATAATCCACAGTAATAAGCTTTAAATTTTTCATAGTCTTTTACTTTAAGCTCCATTTTGCAGGGAGTAACATATCCAAACATTATAGTCCTTTTAAAGCTCCTTTATTTTTATCTTCTAAAATTTCATGAATAGTTTTAGAAGTAGTGTCTTTCATAGTGTATCCTAATAGATTTACTACATCCATAATTTCATCCTCGTTACTAGATTCAATTTCTATGTAAGGAAAAGGACAAAAGTTTTTATCATTAATGTCTATTTCAATTAGGGTATTTTTATACTTATAACTTTCTCTATATTTTTTAATAGACTCTACTAATTCTAGGCCTAATGCTTTAAAAATATTAGAGCCTTCAACTGAGTCTAATATTTCAATCTCATGCTCTTCCATTACCTTATATTTTTCTTGGCTAATAAGCTTTTTAGTAGTCATATAATTTATTGTTTTATTATGTAAATGATCATCTACTATTCTAATTCTAGCATAGCCTTTGGCGTTTAATAGTCTTCTATCTGAAAAATCATATATATTATTAATTTGGCTTTCTTCCTTGACCTTTACTGCATTAATATCTTTTAATTTTTTTCGTATATCTTCTACGTCAATATCTAGTATTCTAGTTTCCATTTCTTTCAAGATTCTCACTCCTTTTAGGTAATTATATCATAATTTTTTTCCTTAAGCGCTGTTTTAATTTGTTTATAATTTATTTTTAACCAGACTAATATGTTTAATAATTACTTTGGAGAAAAATCATATATTGTTATATAATTATATTGATCAATTGACAATTAACATAAATTCTTAAAACTTTTTAGTTAATTTAAATAATTAGTCAGTGCTTAGAGGAGGTTTAACATTTGGATTACATTAAAGAAATAAATATAATTGAAGCAGTGATTCATATATTAGATAACAATGCTGATGGAGCTGTATTAAATGAATTTGCATTAGAGCTAAATGAAGAGATATATACTTTTCTTTTAAAACATATTCAAAGATGTTTAAAGGATGAAGAATTAAAGTATGCTGTTTTTAATGAGGAAAGAAACATAGTTAAAGATTTATCTCAAGAATTTTTAAATGGAGAAAATAATATCTTAGGGGTATCTAAAGAATTAGCAAGACAGATGTTTGTACTTATGAGATCCAAAGGAAATATTCCATCTTGTGATTTAATTACTGTTAGTTTTTCTACAGAATATGGAATGTTTTTAGGCATATTTAAAATGGACTATATAAAAAATTATATGCATACTGTTGAATATATAGATGATAAGGTAGGGATTGATATAATTCCTCAATTTACAGGATTACCTTCTTCAAGTTCTCGAATCCAAAAATGCGCTTTTATAAAAGCAATTAGAGATGATAACGAATATGATCTTATGGTAATTGATAAGCAAAGTAAAAATAAGAATAATGAAGATTATGGTTCAAATTATTTTATAGATAGTTATTTAGGATGTACTATAATTGATAATGAAAGGGACATGACTAAAACTTTTGTAAAAGCAGCGGAAAAATGGACTCAAAATGCTCTAGTTGAAAATGCTTCTGAACAGGAAAAAATTAGAACTCACATTAAGAAAAAGCTAAGAGAAGAGGAAAATATTGATGTTAATGAGTTAACTGAAGAAATTTTTAATGATAATGAAGAAAGAAAAGAAAGTTTTAAAACTTTCATTGCTGATCAAGGAGTGGCAGAAAAGGTTTCTATTGATAAAGAATGGGTTGATAAAAAACTTAAAAGAATAAGGTTAAAAATTGATAAAGATATAGATTTATATTTATCGGAAGAAGCTTATCATGACTTTGAAAGATTTGAAATTAAGCGTAATGGTGATGGAAGTATTAATATAATAATAAAACATATAATGAACTATGTAGAAAAGTAATAGATAAATATAATAATTACAAATTTGTCAACAATAATTATAAATAGGTCTAAATACAAGAGTCGCTAGAAAAAATTCTAGCGACTCTAAACCGTTGAACTTGACTTAAATATAAATTTGATAATATTTAAATATAAAATTAAAGTACATTTATGCTATTATTTTATCAACAAAATATAAAATAATAAACCCTAAAATTACATTAGGTATATAAAAAAATAAATTAACTAGAATTGTGCGTATTTTTTATAATAAATATTAATTCTAGATGTCTTATTAACATAGTTATCACTCCTCTAAATTTAGTTACCATTTAAGAATATCATATATACAGAATAAATATATAGGTTTATGTGGATGTTTTTACAAAAAAATAATATTTATGAATTATTTAGCAAAAATTTTAGATTAATTAAAATTTTAAAATTAATTAGGCTATAACTTATTAAATTTATTTATAAAAGCTATATGAATAAATGACAAACTATAAGACGTATTAAAAAGAACTGGCGAACACTGTTCGCCCTTACAATAAAAAACTAGCAAATGCAGCCTCTCTGTAGTATTAGTTAAATTTATTAGTATCGCTCCGAGTTATACTGCACCTCAGGGAAACCCTTATCCAATTCACAGTTCACAATGCACAATTCACAATTGTGGATATTTCTCAGTTATCCCTGAGAAATTTTAAATTGATTCTTTTTTGAAGCTACAGAGTAACTTTTTTCACAAAAAAGCTAGCAACATTAAGTTGCTAGTTAAAAAATTCATTCAAAGAAATTGTGCATTGTGAACTGTGAATTGTGCATTAATCTAGTAGTTTATTCTCGCAATAATAATAAATAGGCAGCACCAGATTTAAATATATCATTACCATGTATCTTTCCTATAGGGTCTCCTCCAAAAGCAGTATCGTAAATAAAACCATTTTTATCTACATATCCTACAGGGAAACTCCCCTTGCTATAATCATAAACTAATCCATCAGTATCTACCTTGCCAATAGGAGTATTTATAGTGTGATTATAAATAAATCCTTTTTCATCTATTCTTCCAACAACATTACCAAAAAGCGAATCATCATAAACTAGTCCATCCTTTTCTAATATACCAATTGGTCTAATACTGAAAATATTATCGTATATTTCACCCATATCAATACCTCTTAAATCATAATAAAAATACATTATAATATATGATAAAGGAATGCTTTTAATGATTTAACTTATGGAATTATATAGGGATGCAATGTGAAAACTTAATATATACCCTGGAAAATAAATTTTCTATAAAAACAGCTTAAATCCTTAGAAATTAAGAATTAATAATGAAGAATGAAGAATTTAGGANNTAAAATCATGCATAAGTTAAATTTTAATGTGTACATTAAAAAAAGTGGCTACTATGAGCCACGTTTTTCTATTTATCCATAGAATTTTGACATCCTAAAACACTTGTTATCTTATCTTCAACTAGTGCTTGAATATTTTTTCTAGCTTCTCCAAGATATTTTCTTGGGTCGAACTCACTTGGTTTATCAGCCATAACCTTTCTTACTGTACCAGTCATAGCAAGTCTTATATCTGTATCCATATTAATTTTACAAACAGCCATTGATGAAGCTTTTCTTAATATTTCAGCAGGAACTCCTTTAGCACCTTTGATATCTCCACCATTTTCATTACACATAGCAACAAAATTTTGGTCTACAGCTGAAGCACCATGAAGAACTATTGGGAAGTTATGTATCCCATCTTCTTCTAATTTTTTTGTTATTGTTTCTAATCTATCAAAGTCTAATTTTGCTTCACCTTTAAATTTATAGGCACCGTGACTTGTTCCTATAGCAATAGCTAAGGAATCAACACCAGTTCTTTTTACAAAATCAACTGCTTGGTCTGGATCAGTATAAGTAGCTTCATGAGCAGCAACTTTAACTTCATCTTCAACTCCAGCAAGTTTTCCAAGTTCTGCTTCAACAACTACGCCTCTTTCATGAGCATATTCAACTACTTCCTTTGTAAGTCTAACATTCTCTTCATATTCATAATGAGAACCATCAAACATAACAGAAGTAAATCCAACATCTATACATTTTTTTACTACTTCTAAAGAGTCGCCATGATCTAAATGTAGAGCTATGTCTATTCCAGAGTCTTCTACTGCAGCATCAATCATTGCTTTTAAATAAGAAGGTCTCATATATTTCATAGCGCCTGAAGAAACTTGAAGAATAACAGCAGAATTTTGCGCTTTACATCCATCTACTATTCCTTGTATAATCTCCATGTTGTTGATATTGAAAGCACCAATAGCATAATTTCCTTTAAAGGCTTTATCAAACATTTCTTTAGTGGTAACAAGTGCCATAACAATTCACCTTTCCTTTCAGTGTAATCCTTATAATAATATAACTACCTTTATTATAATGTATGGTATTATTATTTTCCATATAATTTAGGATTATTTATAAATTTACAGAATAAATATACAGAGACTATGCATTACATTATGTTACGAAGAGTTATCTTTTGACTTTCTTTAATTCCTTCAATTAGAGACTTTACAAGATGAATTGAGGATAGTGAATGAGTTTTATCTTCTTCCTTAGTGTACTGAGTTAATTTTAAAGTCTCATTATATATAATATCTAATTCTTCATGATTTAAGAACAGTGTTACTGTAGACATATCTTTTTCATAACTAGTAAGTAATGCTACAGAATTTATATATGCATCATCCCATTGTTCAAAAGAAATTGATGATTCAGTTTCATAAGCAATTTCTAAAAGTTTGTCGCAGGTATTATTTATATATTTAGTAGAATAATAAAGCCCTACTAGCATGGCTAAAAAAAGCGCAAAAGGTAATATAACTTTTTTCATTTTTCTACCTCTTTCTACCACTTCATAAGTTTATTTTTTATTATTTTCTTTAAGCTGATAAAAGAATTTCTCATCATCATAAACTATTCCTATAAATACATCTTCGTAAGATTCGATATTGTTTTTTCTAAGTTGTTTCTTAACCCATTTCATATTCTTACCTACTTTTTCTAAGTTTTGCTTATTTATGCTGCCATCATTTATAATTATCATAGGCATAGGTTTTTCTTGTACACTTAGATTTAAGGTCTTTGGAGTTATAGGAGTATTTTCTTCTTTAGGCATTATAGATATGCTTCCATTAGTTTCTAATACAGCATAATGAATATCAGATAGGTTAAAGTATCCATTTAATCTTAGTTCTTCTAATAAGTCATCTAAGTTAAATCTTTGATTTCTAAGTTCCGTTAAGTCAACTTCGCCATCTTTAATTAATATGCTAGGCTCTCCGTTTAACAAAGTACGTGCTTTTTCACTTTTAAGCTGGATTATTGAAGTAATTATTTGAAGAATAACTAGTGTAGCTATAGGGACCATAGAACTAATAAGTGGCATTCTATTGTCTTCCATTGGAAGAGCGGCTAACTCTGAAATCATTAATGCAGTTACTAAATCAAAAGGTTCCAATTGTCCTAGTTGACGTTTACCCATAAGTCGCATTATTATTAATAAAAAACTATATAATATAATTGTTCTTATTACTAATATGAACATAATTTCACCTCCTAATAGTTTTAGTCTTCCAATTTTTTAATAAAATATTATTAAAATAAAGGATACAATTCATAGGAGGACAAATATAATAATATTAATCAATTTTTGAGGTGTTGAGATGAAAAAAATTAAATTACAATTTGAGAAAGATTATGTTATCGAAGTTAATAGTGGAGTTAGCTGCTACGAGGTTGTAAAAAACT
Source organism: Clostridium sp. UBA6640 (assembly GCF_002455975.1). Taxonomy (GTDB): domain Bacteria; phylum Bacillota; class Clostridia; order Clostridiales; family Clostridiaceae; genus Clostridium_J. The sequence goes on along the minus strand of NZ_DKLM01000154.1, from coordinate 54,246 downwards.
ATAATTTAGAAAAAGATGTACCAGTAGTACTTGCAAGAGTTAACGGAAAATTATGCGAATTATCTTCAATTATAGAAGAAGATTCCACATTTAACATTGTAGATATTAAAGATAAATTTGGAATGATGACTTATATTAGAACTCTTCAATTTGTTCTTATTAAGTCAACCTTAGAACTATTTAAAGATGCTCAAATTACTATTGGACATTCTTTAAGTAAAGGGTTATTTGGAGAGATTTATAAAAAATCTAAACTTGATATAGATGATATATATTTAATAAAAGAAAAAATGAAAGAAATTATAGAAAAAGATATTAAAATAAATAAGAAATGTTTTCAAAAGGGTGAAGCAATTGAAATCTTTAAAAACTATGGAATGAATGATAAGGTAAGACTTTTAAGTTCCATAGATTTAGAAAAAGTAAATCTATATGAATTAGATGGGCAATACGATTACTTTTATGGTCCAATGGCATATTCTACAGGTGTGTTAAAAATTTTTGATTTAATTTATTACGATCCAGGATATATTTTAAGATTTCCAACATCAGAAGAACCTTTTAAAATTCCTAAATTTGAAGAGCATAAAAAGCTTGCAAAAGTATTTTATGAAGCTGAAAAATGGGGGGGAACTATTAATATTGAAGATGTTGGAGCATTAAATAAAATTATTGATAATGGAGATATTGTTAATTTAATTAGAGTATCAGAAGCTCAGCAAGAAAAGAAAATTGCATATATTGCAGATAAAATAAGTGAAAATAAAAGTATAAATCTTGTGTTAGTTGCAGGGCCATCGTCCTCAGGCAAAACAACTTTTTCTAAGAGGCTAGGTATTCAGTTATCTGTTAATGGCTTAATACCTATACCCATTTCACTAGATGATTACTTTGTAGATAGGGAAGATACACCAATGGATGAGTTTGGCGAATATGATTTTGAATCTATATATGCTGTAGACCTGGAACTATTTAACAATCATCTGCAAATACTATTATCTGGTGGGGAAGTAGAGGTTCCTAACTATAATTTTAAAACAGGTAAAAGGGAATGGAATGGCCATAAAATGAAGCTTCCTAATAAGGGGATTTTAATTGTAGAAGGGATTCATGGACTTAATGAAATACTAACTTCTTCCATAATAAAAGATAGAAAATTTAAAATTTATATTAGCCCATTGACACAACTTAATTTAGATGACCATAATAGAATAGCAACCACTGATGTAAGGATGATAAGAAGAATTGTAAGGGATTTCCTCTCAAGAGGTTATAGAGTGGAAGATACCCTAAAAATGTGGCCTTCAATTAGACGTGGTGAAGAAAAAAATATTTTTGTATTTCAAGAAGACGCTGATGTTATGTTCAATTCTGCTTTAATCTATGAACTTGCTATACTTAAGAAGTATGCTTTAACAGAGCTTCATAAAGTACATCCAGACAGCACAGTTTATGATGAGGCAAGAAGGCTTATAAGTTTTTTAAACTTCTTTAAGGAAGTTGATAAGGAATTAGTACCTAGTAATTCACTTATGAGAGAATTTATAGGAGGTAGTTGCTTTTATCAATATTAGTAATAGAAATGATGCTAGGTTTATCCTAGCATATACTTTGAATTTTATAGTTCAAAATATTTTTAAGTTGAAGTTTGTTTTAAATTGATTAATTATTTTGAGTATAAGCACTTTACAAAATATTACAACAAAATTTTAAAGTAGGTAAATTTTTAAAATTTATTACTACAGAATTATGTAGGAGGAAATATATGAAGAATTACAGTGCTTTTGATATTTTAGGACCTATTATGATTGGTCCATCAAGTTCGCACACTGCAGGAGCAGCTAGATTAGCAAAAATAGCAGCCAAGATAGCAGGAGAGAAAATTGTTAAAGTAAAGTTTTTATTACATGGTTCTTTTGCAAAAACTTATAAAGGGCATGGAACGGATAGAGCACTAGTGGCGGGGGTTTTGGGAATGGACCCTATGGATGAAAGATTGAGAGATGCTATGGATATAGCAAGAGAAAAAGGATTAGATTTTTCTTTTGAGGAGGCAGATTTAGGTGACAATGTTCATCCAAATACAGTAAAATTTATTTTAACTACAAGTGAGGAACTAGAAGTTAATGTTGTTGGATCATCAATAGGTGGAGGAAACATAGAAATTTTTGAAGTTGATGGTCAAAGATTAAAATTTACAGGAGAATATCCGACACTTATCATAACTCATTTAGATACACCAGGAGTAATTTATAAAGCTACTACTGTACTTTATAAAGAAGACGTTAATATAGCCTCTATGAATGTATATAGAAAAGGTAAAGGCTCAGAAGCCTCAATGGTAGTTGAGATAGATAGTATTGTAAATGATGATATTATATATAAGCTAGAAAAAGTAGAAAATATAAAAACTGTAGATCAGATAGTACCACCGAAGGAGGGAGAATAGGTTATGTTTGTTAATAATGCAGTTGAACTAATAGAGATTTGTAAAAGAGAAAATATAAGTATAGCTGAGTATACAATAAGAGAAGAAATAGAGACAACTGGATTAACTCGTCAGAAAGTAATTGAAAAAATGAGAAAGAATCTAGAAGTTATAAAAAAATCTTCTAGAGAAGCTATGGAAAAAGAAGTTATCTCTGTAAGTGGGCTAATTGGTGGAGATGCCATTAAAATAAGAAAGTATTTAGAGAAGAATAAAGATAATACACTATGTGGAGAAACAATGATAACTGCTATGGCAAGAGCTCTTTCTACTTCAGAAGTAAATGCAGCTATGGGAAAGGTAGTTGCTGCACCTACTGCTGGAAGCTGTGGTATAATTCCAGGGGTTATAACAACAGCAGGAGATAAGCTCAATAAAACAGAAGAAGAGTTAATAATGGCATTATATACTGCAGCAGGAGTTGGAATTCTTATAGCTAAGAATGCTACACTATCAGGAGCAGAAGGCGGATGTCAGGCAGAATGTGGAAGTGCCGCTGCAATGGGAGCAGCAGCAGTAGTGGAAATGATGGGAGGAACTCCCGATGTGGCTTTTGACGCTGCAGCAATAGTAATTAAAAACGTAGAGGGATTGGTGTGTGATCCAATTGCTGGACTAGTTGAAATTCCTTGTGCGAAAAGAAATATAGCTGGTGCAGTTAGTGCATTAACTACAGCAGAATTAGTTATGGCAGGAGTTAAAAGTAAAATTCCTTTTGACGATTGCATAGCTGCAATGTATAAAGTTGGCCGTGAATTGCCAAGTTCTTTAAGAGAAACCGCTATGGGAGGTCTTGCAACAACTCCTTGTGGATTAAGATTGAGAGAACAAGTATTAAAAGAAAATAATTAGTTTATTACATAAGCCTGTTGGAGACAACAGGCTATTTTAATGCACAATGCACAGTTCACAATTCACAATTAAGGTAAAAATTATTTTTTAGGAAAAATAATTTCTTTGAAGAAATTTTTTGACTAGCAATATAATTGCTAGTTTTTTTAATATCTCATATTTGAGTATTGCAATAATATGTGGCGAACACTGTTCGTCGCTACAAAATCAATTTAAAATTTCTCAGCAGTCGCTGAGAAATATCCACAATTGTCAATTGTCAATCGTCAATTCTCAATTGTAAAATTGAGAATCAATTTTACAAGTCACCTTTTGTCAGTATTTGAATAAAGTAGAAATAGGAAAAAGTCTAAGGAGGATAAAATGGAAGCAAAACATGGGAAAACAATAAACATGGAAATATTTTTAAAATTTGTATTACCTATAATATTTTCTTTAATATTATTATTTATAAACACCTCCTCTAGTATTTTAAATTCTATACTTTATTCAATAGCAATGATTCCACTAGCAATGATGTTAGGAAACCAAACTTCGAATATGACCGAATATATAGGTGAGAAAAAAGGGGGATTATTAGCAGCTACAGTTGGAAATATACCTGAACTTATGATGGGATTATGGTCAATTAAATATGGAATGATAGAGATGGCTAAAGCAGGCCTTATGGGTGCTGTTATAACTAATATGCTTTTAGGACTTGGACTTGCTGTTTTTCTTGGAGGAATACAGTTTAAAGAACAAAAATTTAGTAAAATGATAGCTAGAACAAATTTTCATTTACTACTTTTAGCCATATCATCAATTATAATAATATCATCATTAAATAAATATGGAGTAATAAATAATTCTAAAATGGTATCAGTTAGTGTAATTGTCTCTTGTTTATTAGTTGGAATATATATATTGGGACTTGTATTCTCTTTATACACTCATAGAAACTTATTTGTAATTACTAAGGAAAGAGACAGTAGTGATTATAAAAAATTTGGAAAAGAAGCTTTTACGATATTGATTAGCATGGCTATAATTTCAACCTTATTATATTTTGTAAGTGAAAAATTAATCTTTAATGTGAATAATATAGTTAAAAATTATAATATTTCTCAAGAATTTATAGGAATCATATTGATTCCGCTTTTAGGTAGTTTTGGAGAGAATGCTACAAGTATAGTTTGTGCTGTAGATAATAAGATAGATTGTAGTCTTGAAACAGCAATAGGATCGAGTATACAAATAGCACTATTTGTAACTCCATTATTAATAATTTCTTCTGCGATTATGGGATTAAATATGACTCTAGTATTTTCTACTTTTCAAATTATAATGCTTATTATTGCTGTGGCTATGTCTTATTTTGTATTCCAAGATGGTAAAACTTATTGGCTCGAGGGTGGGGTACTAACTGTAACCTATCTAATAATAACAATAGCTTATTACTATATAGGTTAAAGTTAAGTGCATAAAAGTCTTTTAGAATTAATATATTAAATTATAATCAATAAATTATGGTGATAAAGTGGGACATAGAAGAGTAATTGAAACTTACTATAAAGATGTGAATAACTTAGTATTTTTATTAGAGAAACTAGTAGGATCATATAGATTATTAGTAGGGGGAGCGGATGAACTTAATAGAATAGCACTTGCTAAGAAAACTGATGTTAAGCATGCATTAAAAAGAGCAGATGATCTAGGTAAAATAATAGATGAGGTCATAGAGGCATTAGAGTGTGCAACTCGTGATTGTACTTGTTACACTAAGATAAAAACTAATGTAGTTAAGAATACACTTAGCCCTCAATATATCCAAGCGGAAATTGAGGAAGATTTAAAATTTAATGGATAGTTAGAGACAATTAGTCATTTATTGTTAAGAAATTAAGGACAAATATAAGAGAAATTTAAAAATGAAAATTCACAAACATTAGTGAGTTATATACTATAAATGGAAAAGTGGTAACGTTTAGTTACCACTTTTCTTATCTTTTTTTAATTTGTAGTTTACTAACCATAAGGTAAGAAAAAACTAACATAAGTATAACAGTCACAGTAATTCTAGGCTGCATGTTTTCTGTAAAGATGGCATATATAGCCATAATACTGCCTGCGATAGTTATAGGAATTCCTGTGAATACATTATTAAATTCTGAGCTATTATAGCGGGCTAATCTAAAAGCTCCAGCTACAGGGAATATTATAAGTGTACTATATCCAATAAATCCTAGATTTGATAATCTATAAAGGGTAAATATTAACATTGAAGGTGCAACACCGAAAGATACTAAGTCTGCTAGTGAGTCAAGTTCTTTACCAAGAGGACTTGAAACACCTAGAAGTCTTGCAACAGTACCATCATATCGATCGAATACACCTGCAAGAAGTATTAATGCAGCTGCTACTTTAAAATTTTGTTGCATTGTAAACTGAATTGATAAAACTCCACAAATTAAATTACCAAATGTAAGTGAATTTGGTATAGATGATTTTTGCATGATATCACCTCTCATCATCAACGAATTTCTATTAATATTGCTATAAATTTAGTATAAATAAAGTATAAAGACAATGATTATTATACTATAGTTTGATAATTAATATAAGAGTATTAAAAGCTTTCTTAATTAAATTATAATAATTTTATAAGTTTTCCCTAATAAAACATGAAAGTGTAAATATTCAGATTAATAAGTGGGTAAGATATGATAGAGGTGATATTATGAAAATTAATGACGTTATGACTAAAGAAATTGTAAAGGTAAACAGCAATGAACCAATAAATAAGGCTGCAAAAATGATGAAGGAACATGATATTGGTGCAGTTCCAGTTTATGATAATGACAAGGTAATAGGAATAATTACTGATAGGGATATTGTAGTTAGAGCAATAGCGGATGAAAAGAATTCGCAAAACACTACTATTAGAGAAGTAATGACATCCAATCCTGTATGCTTGAATAGTGATGAAGCTGTAACAGAAGCTGCTCGAGTTATGAGTGAAAGACAAATTAGAAGAATAATAGTAAAAGATAATGAAGAAGTAAAAGGAATAGTATCATTAGGAGATTTAGCAGTTGAAAGAATTCCAAAAGAGGAGATTGGTGAAACTTTAAAAGAAATATCTATTCCATGTAGTCCTTCTCTTTAAAAGACTTAGAACAATCAATAATCTTCTACTAAATTGAAATAAAGTAGGGTAGGAAGTATCCGAGCTAACGCCCATAGACATAGTAGGTTACGAGGGGGATGATGTGGGAAAGTCTAAGAGTAATCTTAGAAGTACGTAACTTTAGCCATGTGAGCTTCACATTTATCTTCACATCTAATGCAAAATATATGACTAGTTAGTATATTTTACATGGATAAAATATACTAATATCTTTGGAGTGTTGCTTTTTCAGAGACCTAATATAATAAATTATAAAGTATAAATTCATTGGAAATACCTTGTCTAAAAATACTATAGAGGTTACAATTATTAAATAATGTGTTATTTTTTAGTTAGGAGGAAAGTCATGAAAAAGGTTAAGTTTATATACAATCCTTATTCAGGTGAAAATGCAATTATAGATGATTTAGACAAGGTTATAAAAATACACCAAGAATATGGCTTTTTTGTAGAACCTTATAGGATAGAGAGAAATAAAAGTATAGAAGATGGATTTATAGGTATAGATGATAATTTTAAATATATATTAATTGCAGGTGGCGATGGTACTATTGATTCTGTAGTAAATCATATGAAAAAAAGAAATATAGACCTGCCAATAGCAGTGCTACCAGTAGGGACAGCCAATGATTTTGCAAAAAATATTATGGGAATGCCACAGGATATAGAGAAGGCGTTAAGACAAATATTAGAAAGTAAAGTTAAATACTTAGATTTAGGAAAAATAAATGATAAATATTTTGTAAATGTAGCAAGTACAGGTATTTTTACTGATGTATCTCAGAAAACTGATACTAGTATGAAGAATACAATGGGTAAATTAGCATATTATATTAAGGGTTTAGAACAAATTCCCAATATAAGAAAACTTAAAGTAAAAATAACTTCACCTAAGGTTAACTATGATGGACTTATGTATGCACTATTAGTTTTTAATGGCAAAACTGCAGGGAATATAAAATTAGCACAAAAATCTGAAGCTGATGATGGGCTTTTAGATGTAATTGTTATAAAAAGTGATGTAATAAAAAATGCTTTAAATAATCTATTTATAATGGCTACAAAAAGAGATATTTATGATATGGATGGAGTTCTATGTTTTAAAACAGATGAGTTAATTATTGAATGTGATGAAGATATAGCAACAGATATTGATGGAGAAAAAGGACCAGATTTCCCACTTTATATAAAATGTGAAAGAAGAGCAATTAAAGTATTAGGATATCTTAGAGAATGTAATTATTTATCATAATTAGTTAAAATAATAAATATATATTACTAAGAATAAGTGAAATGGAGACGATAACTTGGTAGGATATATTTATTTAGCATGTATATTGGGCATGATAATGCTAATCTATGAGGGAATTACTACGTCTATAAGTTATGCACCTGAAAAAATAAAGCATATAACAGTAATGGCTTTAATTTTAGTAGTATTAAGATATATTTCACTTTTGCTCCTATATTTGAATCAAAGACCACTATATATGTACTTATTAAAACCAATAATGTTTTTAGAAATAGTTTATTTACCAATAATAGGATTTATATGTATTTATATTTTCTCTAGAAATGATAAAATTAAACTTAACTATTTTTATTTTATAAGTACAATATTTTTAGTGATTTATTTATTTATAGCAGTAAAGGCACCAATAAAAACAACTTTATCGGAGCTATATGGATATACTATAATACTTGAAAAAGATTATAATATGTACTTAATATTGTGTATAATAAATACAATATATTTTGTTATGGGAATTAGAGCTTGTAGATATAAATATTCAAATAAATTAGGCTCATTATTGATACTAATATCTTCCTTGCTAACGCTTACTTCAGTACTTTTAACAGTGGTAAATGCGAAATTTTTTGGAGCAAAGCTAGTTGGTGAGATATTATGGGTAATAACTATGGTTTATGGACTAGAAAAATTTAGACAAAATTATAAAAAAGGAGTTTTCTCAAAATAATTTTTAAAATTATCTAGAAAACGGCTTGTTTTCTATTTAAATTAAAGAAAGCATTAAAATTTCATTGCTGATAGCAATGAAATTTTAATGCTTTTATTTTTTACGTAATAAAATAGAGATAACTTAAATATTTATTCTTTTAAGTTTGAGATATATTTTTTCTATTTTTATGTAATTATAACTCAATTTAAAATAATATTAATTAGTAATTCTAAAATTATCAAAGAAATTACTACAATTTTTTTGACCCTTTTGATGATTTTAAACCTTTTTTACTTTTATAGGATTCTTTACTAATATCTTGATTTTTCACTTTATTTTTTCCTTGATAACCTTGCTTTTTTATAGGTCTAGGAGCAATTAAGCAATTTGGTCCAAATCCAATTAAGTCACTTCTATTTGCTTTAATTAGTGCACTTTTAACCAAGGCGTGATTTTCAAGATTTTGAAACTGTAGAAGTGCTCTTTGCATACTTTTTTCTTTATGTTCTTTAGGTACATAAACTTCTTTTTCAGTTATAGGGTTTATACCAGTATAATATATAGTAGTTGAAAGACTTCCAGGAGTTGGATAGAAATCTTGTACTTGTTCTGGCATATGTCCCATAGTTTTAATATATTCTGCAAGTTCAATAGCTGCATTTATATCACTACCAGGATGGCTAGACATTAAATATGGAACAACAAATTGATTTTTTCCTAGCTTTTTATTTATGTCTGCATATTTCTTTTTAAAACTATCATAAACCTGTTTTTTAGGTTTACCCATTTGTGATAATACTTTATCACTTATATGTTCTGGAGCAACTTTAAGTTGTCCGCTGATATGATGTTCACAAAGCTCATGAAAAAATTTTGTATTTTTATCTTCCATTAGATAATCATAGCGTATACCAGAACGAATAAATACTTTTTTAATTTTAGGAAGAGCTCTTACTTTTTTTAAAAGACTTAAATATTCGCTATGATCTACAATTAAGTTTTTGCAAGGAGCAGGGAACATGCATTGTCTATCTTTACATACTCCATGTTTCAATTGTTTTTTACAAGCTCTATGTCTAAAATTAGCAGTAGGTCCACCAATATCATGAATATACCCTTTAAAATTATTATCCTCAGTTAAAAGTTTGGCTTCATTTATTATAGATTGCTGACTTCTATTTTGTATTACTCTTCCTTGATGATATGTTAGGGCGCAAAAAGAACAACTTCCAAAGCAACCTCTATGACTTGTAATTGAGAATTTAACTTCTTGTAATGCAGGAATTCCTCCCATAGGTTCATAAATTGGATGATAGGTTCTTGTATATGGAAGATTATAAACTCTATCCATTTCTTCTTCTGTCAGTGGGTGCTGAGGAGGGGTTTGTACCACGTATCTATCACCATAAGGTTCAATTAAAGTTTTTCCCCATATAGAATCCTGCTCTTTCGAATAGAGCTTATAGCTTTTAGCATAAGCTTTTTTATTCGTAGAAACTTCTTCAAAAGAAGGAAGTAGAATGTAGTCTTTAATACCCGAAATATCTTTAGTTATATAAGATGTTCCTCTTACATGATGCAATCTTTCTACAGAACTTCCATAACTTAAAAATTTAGCTACTTCTAATATAGGTCTTTCACCCATACCATATATTAATAAATCTGCTTTAGAGTCCATAAGAATACTTTTTCTAACCTTATCATCCCAATAGTCATAGTGACCAAATCTCCTAAGACTAGCCTCGATACCACCAATAATTATTGGAACATTTTTATAGGCTTCTCTTGCTCTATTACTATAAACAATAACTGCTCTATTTGGTCTATATCCTGATTTCCCGCCAGGAGAGTATAGATCATCACTTCTTCTTTTCTTAAAAGCAGTGTAATGATTAACCATAGAATCAATATTACCAGAGTTTATTAAAAAGCCATATTTGGGTTCGCCTAATTTTTTAAAATCATCAACACTGTTCCAATTAGGTTGAGCTATTATTCCAACAGTATATCCTTCACTTTCTAAAACCCTTCCTATAATGGCTGTACCAAAGGAAGGATGGTCTATGTAAGCATCACCAGTAATAATAATAAAGTCTAACTGTTCTATATTTCGTTTTTTCATATCTTCTTTATTTATAGGTAAAAATTCTGTATTTAATTTCATATAAAGTCCTCCATAGAGATAGTATAATCTATTAATAATCAAATTATCTTTTGTTAATAATTTATTATAAAATATTTTAATTTTAAGTAGAATTTAAAACATAGCCTAATATTAACACAAGTATTAAAAAATATGAATAACAATATATTCTTATAAATTATTTAAAATGAGGATAACTATAGGAAAAGCAATCATATAATGGAAATATACTATAAATATGAAGGATTTTTGATTTAAAGGTAGAATTAATTTTTTATAATAGACTTAATTATAAAATATACATATAGATAACTAAGGGTAAATATGAGTTTTTTATTTAAAGACATGAGTTTAAGTTCTAGAATATGATTTTAAAATAATAAAATAAAAAACGTCCTATATAGTTTAGAACTAATTGTTTTCAAATTTGAGATAAAATAACTAGTCAAATATGAAAAGGATATTTATGCCATAATGACTAGTTATCTTTAGAAGATAAATTGTTTGTTCTTAAAGTTATAGTTATTACGGAAGATGAAATTTTAACTATTTTCTAGGATCATCGTACTCATAATTCAATCCTTCAACTAAATCTTGAATAGAAGTATTAACATTATTAACTTGACCTTTAGTTGGAAGACCATTATTGGAAAATTCATCCTTTAAGTCCACATCTTCATTAGGAACAGTTAAATCAGGATCTACATAATCATCAATTTTCATTTTGACATAAGGTGTACCCTTAGGATTACTTACATCAAACTTTTCTCTTTCTTTATTCATTATATATCACTCCTTTATTTTAAGATTTTAATTTCTTAATTTTAGTATGAGATGTATTGAGAAAATTATGTATGAATATTCATATAGGGACATGTTATAAAGTCAAATTGATATTATTATGTAATATTTTAGAAGGGTGATGTGAATGGCATTTGAAATATATAAAAAAGGATTTATATTTTGTGTTTTATATGCAGGTCTTATGTTTATATTAGGAGGAATTTTTCACGGGATAAATTTGGATGGGATGGATTTGCCCAATGATTTATTAGCAAATGTTATGCATATTAATGGGACCTGTATAATGGCTTTTTTAACAGTTTTTACTGGCTGCGGTATGTATTTAAGTGAAAAGAATTTTAAATGGTATTATACATTAGCAATATCTATAGCTTTAGGACTCGGGACATCTAAAATTATTAGCAAATTTATAATAAAGCCACTTAAAGAAATAGAAGAAAGCTTTGATATGAAGACAGAAAATTTAATTGGCGAAAAGGCAGTGGTTACTACAACAGTATATGAAAATGGTTTTGGGCGAATATCTTACGTATATAATGGAGTTAAAATGACTTCGCCAGCTAAAGAAATAAACTTAAAGCAATTAGATGTAAATACTCTAGTATGTATAAAAAAAATCGAAAATCAGGTATTTTATGTGGAAAAATTGTAAAATTATTAATATAAAGGAGCAATAATTATGAATTCACCTTTCTTTATTCCTCTTGTAATTTTAGGGGTATTATTATTACTAATCTTATTGTTATTTTCACTATGGAAGAGGGTGCCTCAAGATAAGGCATTGGTAGTAACTGGTCTTAAGAAGAGAGTAATTAGTGGAGCGGGAGGATTTGTTTTTCCTCTACTAGAAAGAACTGATGTTATATCTTTAGAGAATATGAAAATTGATGTACGAACTGACGGAGCTTTAACAGAGCAGGGTGTTGGAATAATAGCAGATGGAGTAGCTATTGTTAAAGTTAAATCTACAACAGAATCTATCTTATCTGCAATAGAACAATTTAATACCGGAAATGAGGCTAATACTATATTAAATATCAAGGATACTGCAAAGGATGTACTGGAAGGTAAGTTAAGAGAAATTATTTCAAAACTGACAGTTGAAGAAATATATAAAGATAGAGAAAAATTTGTTTCTCGAGTTCAAGAAGTTGCAGCGGTAGATTTGGCAGAGTTAGGATTAGAAATTAAAGCTTTTACTATTAAGGATTTATCTGACAATGATAACTATTTAGTTAACTTAGGTCGTCCAAGAGTTGCTCAAGTTAAAAGAGATGCTGATATAGCTCAGGCAGAGGCGCAAAAAGAAACTCATGTAAAAACTTCTCAAGCTTATAGAGAAGGAGAGGCAGCTAAAATACTTGCAGAAACTCAAATTGCCGAATCTAATAAAGAAAAAGAATTAAAAGTTCAAGCTTATAGAAAAGTGCAAGAAAGTGCAAAGGCTGTATCAGACCTTGCATATCAAATTGAAAGTAATAAGGTTCAAAAAGAAGTTACAGAAACACAAATGCAAGTTGAAATATTAAGAAAGCAAAAAGAAAGAGAACTTGCTGATGAAAATATGAAGATAGAACTTGTTAAGAAGGAAAGAGAAATAGAAATTGCCACTCAAGAATCCTTGAGAAAGGAAAGAGAGCTTGAAGCAACTATTAAAAAACAAGCAGATGCTAATAAATACAAACAAGAAAAAGAGGCAGAGGCAGTTAAATTTAAAGAAATTGCTGATGCTGAGGCTAGAGCAAGAGCTATAGAACTTGAAGGTAAAGCTAAAGCAGAAGCATTAAAACTTCAAGGGATGGCAGAAGTAGATATTATACGAGAGAAAGGACGTGCAGAGGCGGAGGCAATGATGAAAAAAGCAGAAGCTTTTAAAATGTATAATGATGCTGCAGTTACTCAAATGATAATAGATAAACTACCAGATATAGCAAAAGCAGTTGCAGATCCATTATCAAAAACTGAGAAGATTGTTATTATAGATAGTGGAGAGGGAAGCGGAAAAGGAGCTTCAAAGGTTACTAAGTATGTAACTGACATAATGAGTTCTCTTCCAGAAACAGTTAATGCATTAACTGGAGTAAATATAAATGATTTATTTAAAAATAAAACTGAGGAAATACAAAATAAAGATGAAAAAGTAGACCATAAAGAAATAGAAAAATGAAATAAAGTGGTGAGTTATTCACCACTTTATTTTATAGATAAACTATTTTTAAAATTAATGTATAGCTAAATATAGCTACACTTTTAAGTATTCAAATTCACAATTATGGCTGAAATTAATTTTTACTAGCAATGTATTGCTAGTTTTCCACCTCTGGAGAACAGTAGTGCCCTTTAGGGCTGTTTTGTCAAGGAACGTTCTGTTTTCTTTAGAAAACAGACAGAAAAAAAGACAGGGTTAAAATTCCCTATCTTAATGATATAAATGTATTTGCGTTTAATGCTTTGCTATTGGATTATTATTTATGGTGTGTTGGAAAACCATATGCAACCACCACGTCCACCGCCACGTACACTCCCACGTACACCGGTTGCACCGCGGCCGTAAGTCGCACAATAGTCATACATTTCAAGCATATCCGCTTTGTCGGTAGAGGCTATTAAACCGTCGTTAATAGCTTTGTCAATTCTTGTTTCAAACGCTTCTTTGTGGAGAAAGTTACCGTTTTCCTCCCACATGAAAGCGTAACCACCGCCGCAGATACCAAGTCCCAGTCCGGGATTGTCAGGGTTAGCACCTCTGCCCATTCCAAACTCAAATCCACTTTCTGCTTTAGCGGCAGCACCTCTACCCATGCCAGCTCCAGCCCCTCTGCCAAAACCTGCTGCAAAAGCTGTACTCGACATACTTAAAACGAACAGAGACGTTAATGTGATTGCAAAAATTCTTTTCTTCATAATAAAAACCTCTTTTATTTTTTTATTCAGCCAGTTGTTTCCTGCTGTGATTATATAATAACTTATATTTATGGCGAAATTATGTTTTTTATAAGGTATTTTCATGGCATTTGAAAAATAAATTCCGCCCCTGCTCCTTCGTTGCTTTGAACCGAAAGTTCGATATTATGCCTTTCGGCAATTTGTTTCGCAATGGCAAGCCCTAATCCTGTGCCGGTCTTGTTTTGCTCGGAGTTTGTTTTATAGAATCTGTCAAAAATAAAGGGTAAATCAGCTTTTGATATTCCTATGCCGTAATCTCGTATGGATAGAGTTCTATTTTTATGAATAATATCAACGGTACCCTTTTCCGGCGAAAACTTTACAGCATTATCAAGAATAACCATAAGCATTTGGCGGATACGCCCGTAATCTCCGTTAATTATGCAATCTGTATCATTTTTAACGATATTTAATTCTATTCCCTTTTTTACTGCAATATGGCGGACACTCCTTGTTATATCGTCAACAATATCACAAAGAGAAATGTCCTGTTTTTCTATAACAAAGTCCATGTTTTGTAATTTAGATAAATCTAATAAATCGCCTATAAGTCTTTGTAAAAAAGTAGCTTCACAAAGCATTTGATTATGATAATCCTCTATTTGCGTAGGGTCGGTAGCAACCTTGTCAACCAAAGCCTCAAGGGAGGCACGAATAACCGTGACGGGGGTTTTAAGTTCATGGGATATGTTTGCCACAAACTCGCGCCTTGTATGTTCAAGCCTGAGAGCGTCCCGCGCTTCTTTGCTGATGATAGGGTCTGTAAAGTTTTTAGAAAGCCATAACGACAGTAAAAAAGCGGAAGGAAGAGCGATTCCTAAACTTATAGCAAGCAATCTACCGCCCTGTGTAATCGCTTCATCAATACCGCTTATGGGTGAATGGAGCAATACAACGCCTATCACATCATTGTTTGGATTTATTATAGGCGCTCCTACCGTCAATGTTGATTCGGCAAATAATCCGCTAAATTCTTCACTTAATAATGTTTTTCCTGTAAAGACATCAATAATAAGCATTTCCGCATTTTCCGGTAAATCCGAATAGGTATAATCGTGTCTCCGCCCCATGCCGTGCCCCATACCACTTGTCACAAGGTTTAAGTTTCTGTCAACAACCCAAACATCAGTTCCTGCAATATCGCTGAGAAATTGAAAATACGCGCCATACCCCGAACCCATACCGCCGCCCATGCCGTTGCCGCCCATGCCGTTGCCGCCC
The DNA here is from genome assembly GCF_002455975.1 of Clostridium sp. UBA6640. Classification (GTDB taxonomy): domain Bacteria; phylum Bacillota; class Clostridia; order Clostridiales; family Clostridiaceae; genus Clostridium_J. The sequence continues at coordinate 38,662 of NZ_DKLM01000154.1, read as the reverse complement.
ATGCCGTTGCCACCCATGCTGCTGCCACCCATGCCGGAATAACCATCCATGTATTTGGAAAGCGTTGACGCCATAGATTCCGCTCGTTCCGAAAGTTGATTTTCATGTATCCTTATCGTATTGTTTCTAAGTAAAAGCATAAAACTAATACCAATAATAATCGAAAATAAAAACAATGCGCTTGCGAAATAAAGGCTTAATTTAACCGCTATCTTATTCTTGAACATCTGAACACCCCTCAAATTTATATCCCACGCCCCATATGGTTTTAATTTCCCATGTTTCATGTTCTTGCTCGTCAAGTTTAGCGCGAAGCCTTTTTATATGGCTGTCAACCGTTCTGTTATCGCCCAAATAATCATACCCCCACAGTCTGTTCAAAAGGCTAGCTCGTGAAAAGACTTTATTTTTATTTGTCACAAGCGTCCATAAAATTTCAATTTCTTTCTTTGTCAACGAAATTATGTTTTCATTAATGGAAACAACGTAATCGTCAAGATTTATTTTTAAGTTATCAAACTCAAAAATCTGCGCGGTCTTTTCATCCTCATGGTTTATTCTTCTCATAATTGCCCGTACTCTCGCCATGACTTCACCGGGTGAGAAAGGCTTTGTTATATAATCGTCCGCTCCAATGTCGAGCCCCATGATTTTTTCAAAATCTTCACTCCGCGCCGTTATCATAATGATTGGCACATTTGATTTTCTCCGTATATTTTTGCAAACTTCAAAACCGTCTTTTTGCGGCATCATAACGTCAAGTAGAATTACATCAGGATTTTCATTTTCAAATTTTTGTATAGCTTCAAGTCCATCGAATGCAGATATTGGAATGTATTCGTCTTTCTTTGCATAATCGGATAAAATGGACACAATTTGACTGTTATCGTCCGCTATTAAAATTTTCGGCATATTGCACCTCCGTTTTTATCTTAATTATATAATATAAATATGGCGTTTTTATGTTTTTTGCTGTAATAATTTTATATTAAGATTAGAATAAGCGGGTAAGCCGTAAGCCTGCCCGTCCTCATGCATAATATTCTCCGTGCCTTTTCTCAATAACTCAATGCTCCGCACTTCATCTTGTGGGCTGTAATACATCTCGCAGAGGTTTAATACCAGCTCTAAACAGGCTATAAATTCTAACTTGGGTTCCTTGTAATGTTTTTGTAGCTCCAATAATTTTATTCTTTTTGCCCTTAGTACAAGATGTTCCAAGAGTTATCATCTGGCAATAAGCTATACAAACACATAAATATAAAGTTCTTGCATACTGATATTGTCAGTCCGAGTACCCCCTAAATTAAATTCACCAGTTTTAAAATCTCTAAAAATTTCTTCTATATCAAATCTCTTTTTATATTCTCTAATGGCAAGTGGTTGTTCTAAATTATTAGCTATAAACCAAGTATCCTTAGCACCTTGAGCCTTACAAACAGCCATGTTGCAAACATAATTTTGAGCTGTTAATTTTATATTGAAAAAATGCTTTGTCCTTCCTTTTGAAGGAGTTATATCTTCTAATTTTTTGATTTTAGCCTTATTAGAAATTGTTATTTCTAAATCCTTTGTACATCGAATATAATATTTAAATTTTTGTCTATAAACTCAAATAGGTCAACACTTTTAAAGCCTCTATCTGCAAGGATTGTAACCTAGAAATCATATGGTGTATAAACTTAAGCCCCTGTTTAACATGTTTAAAATTTTTAATTGTAAATTGTGAATTTGATATTTTTGGGAATGATACTAATAAGTATTAATTATTTTTAGAGATAGATCAAATTTAGAAGTGGTATATCTAATTCACAATAATAAAATATTTATAAATTTTATATTTTACAAGTGAAAGATTTATTTTTATTAAATCAACAATATTACTAATTTTTCATCAAAATCTTATTAAATTAGCTACTGATATGGTTACATTTAAAGTTATTTATTGTATAATATAGGAGAAGGTATTTTATATGATTTAATTAAGTTAAATAATTTAAATAATTAACCTTAGGTGAGACTCCTATAGATATACCAGCTCTAAAATTAATATATATGTGAAAGTGATTGGTGTTTATTGGCATAGAAATTGAAACTATTGAATTCACAATTTTGGATATTTCTCAGTAGTAACTGAGAAATTTAGAATTGATTAACCGTAGCGGTAAGCAGTGCTCGTCATATAATAATTAGCAATTGTATTGCCAGTTAAAAAATCCATTAAAGAAATTATTTTGATCAAAAATAATTTCAACCTTAATTGTGAATTTTGCATTGTGAATTGAAACACTTAATGGTGTAGTTATATTTGGCTATATATTAATTTTTAAGGCAGCATATATATGCCATTTCCCAGAAACATCGAGAGATGTAAGTGGGTTAACAGGTACTACCGAATCAAGGTTTTACTTAATGTAGCTGGCATAATGTTCAAAGCTATATAGTGCTAAAACTCAAACATAATTTTATAGCTAGAGATCTCACTTTATTTAAGTGAGCTTTTTATTGCGTATAAATATATTTTCTATAAGAGAAATTCTAATTTAAATTTGTTTTAGGTGGTGAGATTGAATGGAAAGTGGCCCTCGAACTAGAGAGTCAACGTTAAAATTAAATAAGTTTCAGAGAAATATTTATGATTTAATAACTTTCTGTTCAAAAAGATAATAGATATTTCTCTGGCAAAAGGAGGAATATCTATGAAAAAGCTAAATGAATTCTTTTTAAGTAATATTTTAAATGCCTATATGTATGATGAATTAGATGATAATATAGGTAAATTGATAGATATATATGTAACTACAGAGTCAGGATATCCAAGGGCTATAGGCTACAAAATTAAAAAAGGTAAAGAAGTGTTAAACTTTGAATTTAGAAATATAGATATTTATAAAGAAAAATCAGCTTATATGGTAAAGGTTATAGGCGCGAAAGATATTATCCCTAGAAGGTATTCCTATCTATTATCTAAAAATCTTTTAGATAAACAAATTGTTGATATTAATGGTAAAAAAGTTATTAAAGTTAATGATTTAAAGATGATAAAGACAGCAGGAGAAATAAGAGTTTTAGAAGTGGAATCTGGATTACTATCTTTATCTAGAAGATTTGGAATGGAAAGTTTAGTCAAAGGATTTTGTAGATTTATAAATAGGCAAGTTAAAGATGATTCTATAACTTGGGAAAGTGTTCAATCTATAGAAATGATTGATGATAGATTAAGACTTAGTGAGCCATATAAGAAACTTACAGAACTTCATCCTGTAGAACTTGCAGAAATTGCTAGGGCATTATCTTCAGAGGATAGAAGAAAAATATTTGAAGGATTAAAAAATGATTTTGCAGCAGATACACTAGAAGAATTAGAAACGGAAATCCAAATAGATATTTTAAAAAATCTTAGTAGTGAAAAGGCAAAAGAAATATTAGATGTTATGCCTAATGACGAAATAGCTGATATTTTAGAAGAGATGGATGATGAAACTAAAGAAGATTTATTAATAAATATTGATGATGAAGATGAGCTAGAGATAAGAGATCTTATGGAATATGAAGATGAAATGGTAGGTAGCATAATGAACACTGACTTTATTTCTATAAATATTGATATAACTGCTAGTGAAACCATTGATATTTTAAGAGCACTAAAGCCAGATGACGAGGTTGCACATTACATTTATATAGTAGATCAGAATGAAAGACTTCAAGGTTTTATATCTTTAAGAGATTTAATTTTAGCAGATTCTAATTCAAAATTAAAATCTATAATGAATACAAAAGTTCTACTAGTAAAAGATAGCGATGATATAGAAAAAGCTGTTCAACTTTCAATAAAATATGAACTTTATTCGTTACCGGTAATAGATGACGAAGAGAAATTATGTGGTGTGGCAGTGATGAGCAACATTATTGAAGAATTACTAACACCTAGTTGGAAGAGAAAACTTAAAAAATCAAGTTAATATATAGTTCTATAATATGAAGATATGTGTTATGAAAAATTGTGACTTTTAGTCACGATTTTTTACTTCACAGAAGAGTATAAAAAATTAGAATTATAATAATAACTGTAGAAAATAGGCATAAAAATAATTCAAAACTATCATTGAGTAAATATTACTAAAGGATAGTTTTGAAAAGACAATTTACTGTTCTCTAAAATATATAATTTTTATAGTAAATGTATATTGTGTTTTTTACATTCATCTATCATATCTAAAGGCCAAATTGAGGATTGTACTTCACCAATATGTATCCTGTTTAAAAAATACATACACATTCTAGATTGACCTATACCCCCACCGATGGTATAAGGAAGTTCATCCTTAAGTATTGAACTATGAAATTGAAAATCTCTTTTGAAATCTGAGTTTGTAACTCTAAGTTGACGGTCTAAAGCAGCACTATCTACTCTTATACCCATAGAAGAAAGCTCTAAACCTTCTTCAAGTAATGGATTCCAAAAGATAATGTCTCCATTCAACTCCCAGTCATCATAGTCTGCTGCACGATTATCATGTTTTTTTCCTGAAGCCAACTCGTTTCCTATTCCAATGATAAAAATTGCACCATATTCTTTAGCAGCAAGATTTTCTCTTTCCTTAGATGATAAATTAGGGTATTTATCTTCTAATTCTTGAGAAGTAATAAAGGTTATTTCAGATGGAAGCTTTTTACCTAAATGAGGATATTTTTCAAAAAGGTAGTCTTCTGTGTCTTTAAATACGGAATAAATACTTGTTACAGTATTTTTAAGATAGTCTAAATTTCTTGAAGATTTATCTATAATCTTTTCCCAATCCCATTGATCTACATATATAGAATGGATATTATCTAGATGCTCATCTCTTCTAATGGCGTTCATATTAGTATAAAGACCCTCTTCAACTTGAAAATCATATTCATGAAGAGCAAGTCGTTTCCACTTTGCAAGAGACTGGACAATTTCTAATTCTTCACCAGTATGAAGTATGTCAAAAGACACAGGTCTTTCAACTCCATTTAAGGTATCATTAAGTCCTGATGATTTTCTCACAAATAGTGGTGCTGAAACTCTAGAAAGATTGAGAGTTTTAGCTAAATTTTTTTCATAAAATACTTTTATTTCCTTGATTGCCGTTTGAGTTTCCTTAATAGTCATTGATGGAATGTAAGGAGTTTTGCTTAAGCTAATCATAGAAACACCCCCTTAATTGTATTATCATAATTTAAAATACTACAGATGTAAAGCTTATTAACAAAAAATATATAATATTCATCATTTGTTTTAAATTTATCAAAGTAAATATATATTACTTTCAAATTCAATCTATGCATTTATTAGAATTATGTTATTTAATCATCTGAAACTTCTCTTTTATAAGAGAAGTTTCAGATGATTTCTTTTCATGCAATACAATCGTTTTTATTAGAAAATTTATCAAAGGAATTAGTTTGATTAAAACTAATTTTCACTATAATTGTCGATTGTCCATTAAATAGAAAAAATCGTGGTATTACCACGACTTTTTCTATTTAACTTCTTCTTGAACATATTTAATTATTAAATCTACTGTAGCTAAAATAGAATCAACATGAGTTCTTTCATATCCATGAGAAGCAAATATCCCAGCTCCAATTAATGCAGTTTTAATATCATATCCTGCTCTTAAAGCTGCAGAAGCGTCAGAACCATAGTTAGGGTATACATCAATTCTATAATCTATATTATGAGCTTTGCAAAGCTCTGTTAATCTTACTCTTAATTCTACGTCATAAGGCCCAGAAGAATCTTTAGCAGCTATACAGCAGGCATATTCTGTAGAATTTTGCTCAAGTCCAGGACACCCCATATCAACAGCGATAAATTCTTTTGTATTTTCAGGTATTGAAGAACAAGCTCCATGTCCTATTTCTTCGTAGTTACTTATAAATATGTTTATTGTATGAGGAAGCTCTATTTTATTTTCTACAATATATTTTAATGTGTATAATAATATTCCTACACTAGCTTTATCATCTAAGTGTCTTGATTTTATAAATCCACTTTCAGTAAATCTGGTTCTTGTGTCAAAGCATATAAAATCTCCAATTTCAATTCCTAAATTTTTAACATCTTCTTTAGAAAATACCTTTTCGTCTAAAATTACTTCCATATTCTCAGCGGATCTTTTTAAGTCTTTAGCTTCTGAGCCACTAATGTGAACAGATGGTTTTATAGTTTGAATTGTACCTTCATAAGTTTTACCATAAACAGTTTCAATAGTGCAATTTTCACCCTCAATTGATGTCATCATATATCCACCTAGCGGAGTTAAAGATAGTTTCCCATTGCTTTTTATGCCGCTAACCATAGCTCCTAAAGTATCTACGTGAGCAGATAGTGTTTTTTGATATTCATTGTTCACACCTTTTATTGTAGCAATAAGTGCACCTTTATTTGTGGTTTTATATTCTATATTTAGTTTGTCTAGTTCACTTTTTATATAGTTCATTATTTTTTCAGAATATCCTGATGGACTCGGTATTAATAATATATTTTTTAGATAATTTTTAATTTCTTCTATATTGTACATAATAACACCCCTTAATTGTAATATATGTATTTAATGCCATTTATTAATAGTATCATTGTTTTTAATATTATCATAAGGAAGTAAAAAAATCTATGTTTTGTTATAGATAGAAAACTATTTTTCTATTTTCTTTATGCTTAACCTATAAGTACATTCATATAATTAAATGTGGAGGTGTATCATGTGAAAAGTAAAATACTATCAATAACATTAATTATAATCTTTTTTTTATTTTGTGGAATTTTATCTTTTGGTTTTTTTACGATAAGAAAATATGATAAATTGATATACCCTAATGTACATGTTGAAAATATCCCCGTATATGATTTAGAAATAGAAGAAAGTAAGACAGTTTTACATAGAGATTTAGAAGAGAAAATATATAATAAAACATTAGAAATATTAGTAGAAGACAAAATATATAAAACAGATTATATGGAGTTAGGGGTTAAGTTCAATGTTGATAAGGCACTAAATGAAGCTTTTGCCTATGGTAGAAATTTTAATATATTTAAGAAGACGTTCGTTATTACTAAGCCAAACTATATAAATATCAAAGCTGAATTGACTTTTAATGAACAGGCTATAGATGGCATTATAGCTAAGATTGAAAGTCAAACAGATGTAAAAGCTATTGATAGTAAAATTAAACTAATTAATAATGAAAAATTTCAAATATCAGATGAAATAAAAGGTAAAAAATTAGATAGAGATTTATTAAAAAAAGAGATAATTAAAAATATAGACATCAATATAGATATAGAGAATATAGTTATTCATGCTACTATAAATGAAGTTAAGCCAAAGGGTACTAGAGAAGAACTTTCAAAAATTAATGCAAGCATAACAAGATGTAATACTAATTTTAATAGTTCTTCCAGTGAGAGATCGAACAATATAAGGCTAGCTACTAATGCAATTGATGGTACAGTGATAATGCCTGGTGGGATTTTCAGTTTTAATAATATTGTAGGTGAAAGAACCTATAGTAAGGGATATGAGAAAGCTTCTGTGATTGTCGGTGATGAGTTTATAGATGACTTAGGTGGAGGGATTTGTCAAGTTTCTACTACACTTTATAATGCAGTGCTAAACTCTGATTTAGAAATAGTAGAAAGAAGACCACATAGTCTTTATATTACTTATGTACCTTTAGGACAAGATGCTACTGTGAATTATGGTACCATAGATCTAAAATTTAAAAATAATCTGCCTTATCCTATATATATTCATGGGTACACTGAAAACAATATATTGTCTTTTGATATATATTCTAATAATGAGATGAAAAAGAAAAGCTATAAAATTGAAAGTGAAATTTTAGAGATTTTAGAACCTATGGATAAAATAAAATATGATAACAATATTCAAGAAGGAAAAAGATATGTAGAAAAGGTAGGGAAAAATGGATATATAGTTAATGTTTATAAATATATTTATGAGAATGAAAAATTAATAGAGAAAAAGCTTGTCTCAAAGGATAAATATAGAGCAATAAACAATATAGTTAGAGTGGGGATGTAATAAATCCCTAAAGAATAAAATATTATGTAAATTTATACAATTTTCTAGAAAAAATGAACATTTATATGAAAATTTAGGAACGTTTTCTTTTTTTAAAAATATATTGATATTAGAATATGAAAAGATAACTTATATTTATAAAAGTTGGTGTTATAAATGTGGCGTTGTAATGAGTTACTTTTATTAATTTTATTATTAATATTACTACTAGATGATGAAGATTGCTGTAGACCAAGGTATAAAATTAGAATAGATAATGATAAGTGTAAATCTCGTAATAAATGTAATGATGATGAAAATGATTGTGGAAATGTAATTATATATTCGCAGAAGGTTAATATCTTTAAAATATAAATACCTTTAAATACTTAATCTTCAATGGAGTAGGTAAGTAGTGTGAATATTGATATGACTACATGTTATCATAAAAATAAAAAAATAAATACTATCAGTATATTACTAAGATTTACACACTGTATTGAAGCTGAATTTAAAAAAATATGTATAAGAGGTGCATAATATGAGTGATATAAACAAAGAAATACCAAGTGAAGAAGAATTATTAGAGGAAGAATTACTTGGAGAAAATCATGAATCTTCACATAAGCATGAATGTAGTCCAAATTGTGGAGTAACAAAGATTTATACTAAAACTGTTAATATTTGGATAAAGTGCTGCAAGAATTAGAAAATAGAAAAGAATTAGCTAAAAAAGCTCTAAATTTTTTAAAATTTTAGAGCTTTTTTAGTTGAAAAATATTAAGATATATTAAAAAAGGTTAGTGAGCATATTGTTCAACCCTAATTTTAAAGGATTTAAGTTATTTTTATAGAAAACTTATTTTCCAGAGTATATATTAAGCTTTCACATTGTATCCCTATACTTCATAATACATAATATATAGATAAACAATTATTATGGTTGTTTTATAAGGAGTGAAAGACTTGGCAAAATATAATGATAATAGTATTTTGTTAAAAAGTATTAATATATATATAATAGAAAAAATCGAAGTTTCAAAAGATTTAATGGAGCTTTATAATATAAATATTAATGAGAGCAATAGAAAAGATTGCTATTATACTTTTAAAGGCAATTCATTGGGAGAAGTTTTAAAATAAAACTGAATAATTTTTAAGAAAAGTGAAAATTCGCTTTTCTTTTTTATTAGTTCAAAGAAATTAATTAAGAAAATATTCGTATTTCTATAAAAAAGAACAATTATATTAAAAATATTTAAATTAAATTTAAGATATCAATAAACAGTGTATATTATCCATAAATAACTTAAATAACCATATGGCAAGCTTAATTTTTGTAGTATAATTATGTAATAGTTCAAGTGGCTTGGACACAAAAATTAATAAGAATATGATATGATTTGCATAAATCAGAATTTTTTGCTTATTGGGGGATATGATTATGAATAGAGAAGTTGAGCTAATTGAAGGTATAGTAAATAATATTGAAAAAGTGATTATAGGAAAGAAGGATGAAATTTATAATATAATGAAAGGTATTTTAGCTGATGGTCATATACTAATTGAGGATGTACCAGGAGTAGGGAAAACAACATTAGTAAAAGCATTAACTAAAACTTTAAATTTAACTTATAGCAGGGTTCAATTTACACCAGATTTATTACCATCAGATATTATAGGTGTGTCTATATATAATCCTAAAAACTATGAATTTGAGTTTAAGAAAGGACCTGTATTTGCTAACATTATATTAGGAGATGAAATAAACAGAACTTCGCCTAAAACTCAATCAGCATTATTAGAGGTTATGGAGGAAAAGCAGGTTTCAGAAGGAATAACAACTTATATTTTAGAAAAACCATTCATTGTTATGGCAACTCAAAATCCTATAGAGTATGAAGGTACTTTCCCATTACCGGAAGCACAACTTGATAGATTTATGATTAAAGTTAAAATGGGATATCCAAATGAGCTAGATGAAGCGTCTATATTGAGTATCTATAGAAAAGAAAACCCGCTGGAAACTTTAGAATCTATTATAACTCGAGAAGAAATTTTGATGCTTCAGGGTAGAGTTAGGGATGTTTATATAAACAAGGAATTAAATGAGTATATAGTAAGCATTGTAAATGCTACTAGACATAACAAAAGCCTGGTTTTAGGGGCGAGTATAAGAGCATCATTAAGTCTGCAAAGAATTGCACAAGCTACTGCATTAATTAAAGGTAGAAATTACGTAATTCCTGAAGATATAAAGGAAAATGCTAAATTGGTTTTATGTCATAGAATTTTATTAAGTCCTAGCACAAGAGCAAGTAGGGTTGATGCTGAACAAATTGTCTCTGAGATATTAAGAACAATACCAGTACCAAAGGTGAAAAAATATGATTAAAGTTAATATTAAATTTATATTACTTACCATTGTTTCTTTTGTTTTTGCCAAAGTTTCAGGGGGAAATCTTCCTTATAGTGTTTTTTACTCCTTATTTATAATGCTTCTAATATCTATATTATATATGTACTTATCATTACAATATGTTGAGTGTAGAATAAAACATAATGAATTAGAGTATAGTGTTGGGGATGAAGATGAATTCTCACTGGTTATTAGCAATGGAAGTTTTATTCCCATACCATATGTGGAAATAATAAATAGTACATTTTCTGATTTAATTAAAATATACAAGGGAGATGTATTTTTTCTTCAATTAAATAGTGATAAATGGATTAAAAGAACCATTATTTTTAATAAAAGAGGAATATATGATTTTGGAGTAACAACAATTAGGATAACAGATTTATTTAATGTAATAACTTTTAATAAAAATATAAATCATAAGCTAGGAGTAAAGGTATATCCTAAAATTTATAATATAAAGTTTTTTCAGCTTGGCAGCAGTGAAAAGCTAGAAAACTTATTGAGTAGTGATAGCAAAGTAGAAGATTTAACATTAATTAAAGATATAAGACAATATAGAATAGGAGATAGTCTTAAAAGAGTTCATTGGAAGATTAGTGCTAAACAAGGAGAATTATATGTAAAAAATTATGATTATATTTCAGGTACTCAATGTAATTTGTTTTTAAATATGAAGAAAATAGATTTTACCAATAAAGAGGAGGAATTGAAAGAAGAACTTATGATTGATTTCACTGCCTCACTATTAAAGAAATTTGTAAATTTAGGGGTAAAATCAAAAATACATATAAATAATTTTGATAATAAAAGATTTGAAGTGGAAAACTCTATGGATTTTAGTGGAGTTATGGAGTATTTTTTATGTCACAATAGTGATGGAGAAGGAGAATTTGTAGACTTTATAAATAGCAGTTTAAGCTCCTTAGGAGGAAGAAGTTTTTTAGGTATAATTACCTGTAATTTAACTTCTGCATTGAAAGATGAACTTTTACATTTAAAAAGTGTAGGTTATAATGTTAATTTATTTTATTACAATAATTCTTTAGGAATAATGGAAGATATTAGATTTCTTATAGGTACAGGAATTAACTGCTATGATTTTAAAGAAATTATAAAAAATAGCTTATAGCTAATTAAGAGATCAGGTGAGTTTATGAGTAGGATAAAGGAAGAATTAATAGCAATACTATTAGTGTTTATTAATCTAGTAGTGACTATAAAAATATTAATAGAAAGTTTTAAGATAGTTGGATTTAATTATAAATTTATATTAATGCTATTTTTAATAGGTGTAATTTTATATGGATTCTATTCCAAGGTATTAAATAAAGTTAAGTATAAAATAGTATTTACCTTTATTGTGTTGGCATTTGGAGTAATTTACGGATATAAAAATAAGGGGTTAGTAATTAACTTTTTTCAAAATGTTATTATTGAAAATGCGTTACAGATAAATAAACAGCTTTTGAAAAATAGTACAACTTATTTTTCTCAATATGAAAAGATATTTTTGATAATTCTACCTATTTTAGTCGCATTATTAGTTTATATAACTTATAAAAAAAATAAAAGTATAATATTATTAAATTTTATATTTGTAGTAAGTTTTTGGTATTTACATTACAGCCAAATAATAATAAATAATCTTTATTACTATTTATTTGTAACTATAATAACCTTTATTGTAGCTAATTATTTTAAATTAGCAAAAAGATATAAAAATATGGAATTAAAAGTTAATTTACATATAAAAAAGATAATTCCATATGCATTAATCATAACTTTTGTAATCATAAAGATTATATCAACATTACCACAAGATTATAGTGGCATGAACTTAAGTAATTATGGAGAATTTTTTAATAATACCTTTGCAAAAACAAGTGATGGTAGAGAAAGTGCATTAAATGGTGAATTCACTATAAATTCTTCTGGGTATAGTAATAGTGAAAAGAAGTTAGGTGGTCCTATTACTTTAAATAAACAGGAGGTATTTAGAGTAAAGTCTCCAAAACCATATTATTTAAAGGGGAGTGTAAAGGAATATTATACTGGAAGTTCTTGGACTACAACAGATAAGAATATTGGTAAAAAGGATAAAAATTTTAAATTTGAAAATTCATATTTAAAAAGAAGAGACATGGGAGTTGGGGCTTCTTTAGGAAGTGCTAGAATTACTCCTACAAAAAAATTTAATACCACAAGTTTTTTTACTCCTAATATGGGAATTGATATAAAAGGTGATTACAATGGGATTTATTATAATAAAATTCCGACATTTTTATCAAGAGCAGATGTAAATAAACCTTATGATGCTGTTTATTACATGTATAATGGACCTTATGGTGATGTGGTAGAAACTGTAGAAAGTATGATAAATAATAAAGGGGATATTACATATGCCCATGAATTTAATTATTATAACTTTTCTATAAGAGATTTTGATGAAGGACTTTATTTCTTTAATGAAATTTCTAAGTTAAGTTATGAAATGAAAACAGCCATGGAAGAAGATTATAAAAAATATATGCAAATTCCAAGTAGTGTGCCTTTAGAAGTCTATGATTTAACTAATCAAATAGTTGGAGAGAATGATACGGTTATTGAAAAAGCAAGAAGCATAAGAAATTATTTAAGTGAGAACTACCCTTATACTTTAAAAGTTTCTAATGTACCTATGGATTCAGACTTTGTTAATTATTTTTTATTTGAAGAGAAGAAAGGATATTGTACTTATTTTGCTAGTGCAACCGCTATTATGTGTAGGATTGCTGGAATNNCTGGAATACCAGCACGATATGTAGAAGGGTTTAAAACTCCTAATAATATTGATGAAAATGGTGAGTATATTGTAACTAATGGAGAAGCACATGCTTGGTGTGAAATTTTAATAGATCCTAGTAGAGATATATGGGCAGTAGTAGATCCTTCACCTACACCTACTGAGTTTGAAGAGGAAAATGTAGCCGAGGATAAGGAAAAAGAAGAAAAATCTTTAGAAAATGACAATAAGAAAAATAAAAATACAGCACCTAATAGGGATAGATTTAATGAAGAAGAGGAAGAAAACTGGGACTTAGAATTAAACTCTAAAGATAATAACACATTTAAATATTTATCTTTAATAGTTACAATAGTGTTATATATATTAATTAGAATAGCTAGTTTTTATAGAAAAAGAAATAAAATAATATCTAGTAAAAGTGTAATTCCGCTTTATCAATATTATTTAAGAAGATTAGAAGCTATAGGAATTATTAAGAATGAAGAAATAGGGGATTTAGAATTTGTAAATGGTATAAAGAATCCTAACTTAAAGGATAAGTTAAATACTTTAGTGAATCTTTCTTATGAAGAATTTTACGGTAACAAAATTGAAAATATCTCAATAGAGAGAGTAGAATACTTTAATTTTATAGAAGAGTATATTAAGAACAAGGATAATAGGATAAACTATATAATGAAGAAGTATTTTGGATTATGATAAGTAATGATATTGAGGTTTATTAAATGTGAACAGGACCAAGTTTACCGCTACAAATTTGCTAGTAGGGTAAACTTGGCCTTCTTAAATAGAACTATATAGGGATACAAGATTAGGATAAAGTTTCTAATTTAAAGATAAAATATAAATAACATCTTATTACCCTAAGGTTATTTGTAGAAAAGGAGAATAGAAATGAAATATAAGTTAATATGTACAGATATGGATGGAACTCTTTTAAATAGCGTAAAGGAAATAAGCAAAGAAAATCTCGATGCCATAAAAAAAGCTCATGATAAAGGGGTGAAAATTGCCATATGTACAGGAAGAATATTTACTTCTGCCAAGTATTATGGAGAACTTATAGGTGTTAAAGCCCCTATAATAGCTTCTAATGGTGCATATATAAGAGAAAAAGATAGAGAAGAAGTTATATATAAATGTATATTGGAAAAAAAAGATTGCTTTGAATTATTAGAAATATTTAAAAAGCATAATTTAGTTCCTCACTTTTATACTGATGATAGTATATATGCAGGAGAAACAAGTTATTCATTAAGATTTTATTCTAGATTGAATAAAACATTACCAAATAATCTTCAAATAAAAATTAAAGAAGTTGAGGATTGGAATGAAGTTTTTAGTGTAAATGAACTTGATATTTTGAAGGCTGTTGCTTTTGATGACGATATAGAAAAAATAAAAAGAGCAAAGGAAGAGATTAAATCTTTAGGTAAATATGAGGTAGTGAGTTCACTAGTTAATAATTTTGAAGTTATGAATAAAAATGTTTCTAAGGGTAGGGCGGTAGAAATGTTAGCTAGTTATTATAACTTATCTAAAGATGAGATAATAACAATTGGTGATAATGAAAATGATTTGTCAATGATAGAGTATGCAGGACTAGGAGTAGCTATGAAAAATGGTGAAGAAATAGTAAAGAATAAAGCTAAATACATAACTTCAACTAATGATGAAGATGGGGTTAAAGAAGTTATAGAGAAATTTATATTAAATGAAAATATTTAAATAATTCTAGTAAAAATGTCATTGTTATTTTGCAATGGCATTTTTATTTTTACAAGTTAAAAGCACTTAATTTTGTTATACTAATTATAGTACAAATTGGTGTTTTAAATAAAAAAATGACCAGGGGTCAAAAAACTATTGATTTTCTTCTAAAATAGTAATAGAATATATCTAGAGCAAAAAATGACTTGGAGTCATTTTTACTTAAGGAGTGAAGTGAGGTTGGAAACAAAGGGCAAAGAGCCAATGAAAAAGTCAGAAGCTAATAAACTTGAGAAAAAGAAAAATCTAATGGATGTAGCTTATGAACTTTTTACGACAAAGGGTATAAATGATACTTATATCAGTGAAATAACTAAGAAAGCTGGAGTAGCGAAGGGAACTTTTTATCTTTATTTTAATGATAAATATCATTTAAAACATTTAATTATATTAAATAAAAGTAGTTTAGTGCTAAAAGAAGCAATAGAAGCTTCAAATAAAAAATGTTTTGATGATTTATCTGATGAAGTAATATTTTTCATAGATTATACAATTAATTATTTAAAGGGAGATAAGAAACTTCTAAAGCTAATATATAAAAATCTAACTTGGGGACTTTATAAAAAAGCTTTACTTAATGAAAATGAGTACAAAGAGATGAATGATATATATTTTCACTTTGTAAAAAAGCTAAAGCAAAAACAAAATATAACAATGGATGCAGAAAAATTATTATTCTTAATTATTGAATTAACTGGTGGGGTTTGCTATAGTTCAATAATTTTAGAAGAACCTGCACCTATTGAATCAATGAAGCCAATACTATTTGAATCAATAAAAAAATTACTTAATTAAAATATTTAAGGGGTGGGGAATTAAAATGAAGAAAATCAGTAGAGCAATTGCTAAAAACAGGGTATTAATTTTAATACTGTCAGTGCTACTTATATTTCCAGCTTTATATGGTTTTATAGGCACAAGAGTCAATTATGATTTGCTTACTTATTTACCAGAAGAATTGGATACAATGAAAGCACAGAAAATATTGAATGAAAAATTTGATAGTGGATCAATGTCCATGTTAATTATTGAAAATATGGAAACCAAAGATGTAGTTGATTTAAAAGAAAAGGTTAGTAAAGTTGAAGGGGTTCAAAAGGTAGTATGGATTAATGATATTTTAGATACATCAGTACCGAAGGAAATTTTACCTGAAAGCTTTAGTAAAATATTTTATAGTGATGATTCAACTATGTTAATTATAAAATTTGAGGATGGTTCTTCATCAGAATCTACTCAAAATGGTATTGGTGAAATAAGAAAAATTATTAATAATAAATGTTTTTTAAGTGGTATGGCAGGGATAGTAAAAGACACAAAAGAATTAGCAGACAATGAAACACCATTTTTCGTACTAATTGCAACGATATTATCTGCAATAGTTTTAGCTTTGACAATGAATTCTTATATTATTCCAATCATATTTTTGACAAGTATAGGTTTAGCAGTATTATACAACTTTGGAACAAATATATTCTTTGGAGAAATATCTTATGTAACTAAAGCTTTAGCGGCAGTTTTACAACTAGGGGTTACTATGGACTACTCAATATTCTTATTACACAGGTATGATGAGGAAAGAGGATATACAGAAGATAGAGTGGAAGCAATGTCGGAGGCTATAGCTAATACTATGGCGGCAGTAGCAGGAAGTTCATTAACTACAATTGCTGGATTTCTAGCATTATGTGTTATGGAATTAGGATTAGGTAAGGATATAGGATTTGTTATGGCTAAGGGAGTATTCATTGGATTAATATGTACAGTTACAGTACTTCCAGCATTAATACTAACTTTTGATAACGCTATTCACAAATTTAATCATAAAACAATATTACCTGAATTTGAAAAAACTGCATCATTAGTTACAGAAAAATATAAATTATTTTTAGCAATATTTATAATTGCATTTATACCTGCTATATATGGAAAGGTGAATGCTGAGGTTTATTATAATCTTGATGAGTCACTACCAAAGGATTTACCTTCAATTGTGGCTACCAATAAACTTAAAAATGATTATAATATGATTACAACAAATATGATAATTGTTAAAGATACAGTTTCTAATAATGATATTAACAAGATGGTAAAAGAAATTGAAAATATAGACGGTATAGAAGCTGTTTTAGCTCCTGAAAAATTTATTGGACCAACTTTACCAGAGAACTTTTTACCAGACACAATAAAGGATAATTTTCAAAAGGAAGGTTATAAGCAAATAATTGTTAATTCTTCTTATAAAGCAGCTACAGAAGAAGCAAATAAACAAATAGAAGAGATGAATAAAATAGTTAAATCTTATGATAGTGAAGGTGTAGTAGGAGGAGAAGCTCCACTTACAAAAGATTTAATTGAAATATCAGATACTGATTTTAAGAGGGTTAGCATAGCTTCAATTTTAGCCATATTTGTTATAATAGCGGGAGTATTTATGTCATTCTCACTTCCAATATTATTAGTTCTATCTATAGAACTTGCTATATTAATTAACTTAGGTATTTCTTATTATTTAGGGACAACCATGCCTTTTGTTGCATCCATAGTAATAGGAACTATACAATTGGGAGCCACAGTTGACTATGCAATACTTCTAACTTCAAGATTTAGAGAAGAGATGAGAAATGGACTGGACAAATGTTCTGCTATGACTATTGCAGTTCAGAGCTCAGCTAAATCAATTGTAACAAGTGCTTTAAGTTTCTTTGCTGCAACTGCAGGTGTTGGAATCATTTCAAAACTTGAAATGATTAGCTCCTTATGTACATTAATGGCTAGAGGAGCAATTATAAGTATGTTAATAATATTATTTATACTTCCATCAATACTTTTAGTTTGTGAAAAAGTGATTGAAAAGACTAGTAAAAATTTTAAAGGTGAAAGTGGGGCAAAAGAAGATGAAGAAATGTATGTCTAAAAGAGTATTAGCTTTAGTAATGGTAGGAACATTATTAAGCGGAAATATGGTTTATGGAGCAGAATTAGTTAAAAAAGATGAAACAGTATATATTACTTTAGATTCTCAAGGAAATGTAGAAGAAAGAATAGTAAGTGACTGGTTAAGTTCTGATAATAAAAATTCTGAGATAAAAGATAAAAGTGAGTTAGCAAATATTAAAAATTTAAAAGGTAGTGAAGAACCAGAAATATCAAAGAAAAATGTTACTTGGAAGATGGAAGGAAAAGATATATTTTATCAAGGTACAACTGATAAAAAACTTCCACTAGAAATTAAAATTTCTTATGAACTAGATGGTAAGTCAATTAAGCCAGAAGAGTTGATAGGAAAGTCTGGTGAATTAAAAATAAAAGTTGACTATAAAAACAATGAAAAACATAAAGTAACTGTAAAAGGAAAAAATAAAGTAGTATACACACCATTTACAGTAGCTACATTAGCAACATTACCTGTAGAAAACTTTACTAATGTAAAAGTGAATGGCGGAAAAGTGATAAATGATGGTAACAATCAAATAATAACTTTTATTAATATGCCAGGATTAAAAGAAAGTTTAGCTTTAAAGGATGGAGTGATAAATATACCAGAAAACTTAGAAATTACAGCTAAGGTTGAAGATTTTTCTATGTCACCTATGATGATTACTGCTACCCCAGAGCTTTTAATAGAAGATATAGAAGGTATAAAATCAGTAGATGAATTAATTGAAAGCATAGACAAACTTCAAGATGCTAGTAGTAAACTTGCTCAAGGGGCAGAAACCTTCTCAAAGAAACAAGGTGAATTTAGCGATGGTTTTAAAACTTATTATGAAGGGGTAAGCAAATTTGCATCTGGTGCAGGAGAGGCCATTGATGGAATAGGTAAAGCAGCCGACAATCTAGGTAAGCTATCTGAAGGAACTTCCAAACTTTCATTAGGACTAGAAGAGTTTGGTTCTAAAGTCAATGAATTTACTAATGGCATTGAGAAAATAACTTCAAGTACTGATGCGCTTATAGATGGTCAAAACCAAGTAAAAGGTGGAATAGAACAAAGCCTACAAGGTGCAACTACATTAAAAGAGAAGAAGAATTTAGAACTTCAAGGATTAGATCAGTTAAATGGTAGTACTGTAGAGCTGGAAAAAGTGGCAAAAGCTTTATCTCAAGTTCCAGGAAATGAGGCAATGGTTGGCCAATTAAATATGATAATCCAAGGACAAAAACAAGGTATAGCTTCTCTTAAAAATGGTGGAAATGAATTTTTAGGAGGACTTGAAAAACTAGAAGGAGGATTATCACAAACTAAGGAAGGATCAGAAAAAGTACTTTCTGGAATGTCTCAATTAAAAGAAGGCGGTGCAGCACTTAAAAATGGAGGAAGTCAGATTTCAGAAGGAGCTAAAGCTTTATCTGCTGGTGCTAATGAAGTGTCAAATGGTGCAACAGCATTAAAAGAAGGAACTTCTAAATTAAGTGATGCTAAAACTTCTTTAAATGATGGACAAAAGCAATTGATTGATGGTGGAAAAACACTTCAAGATGGATCAGAGAAATTAGCTTTAGGTGCTGATGAATTATTTAAAAATATGAGTAAATTCCATAATGAAGGAATTGAAAAAATGAAAAATGAAGTTAATAATAAGATGGGCGATTTAAGCGAAATAATTGAAGTGAAAGATGAAATAGTTAAGCTTTCAAAAGATTATGGAACATTTACTGGACTAGGAGAAAATATGGAGGGTAAGGTTAAATTTGTAATGAAAACTCCTGAGCTTAAAAAAGCAGAATCCAAGGAAAAAGTAGAAGAAAAAGTAGAAGAGAAAAAAGGCTTTAAAAACTGGATAAAAGAAATCTTCAATAAAGAGTAAAAACTTGCCTCATAAGAAATACTTATACAGTATTCTTATCATATATAATATTAATATTATAAATTTAAAAGAAGAAATCCTAATGCAAGTTGGGATTTCTTCTTTTTATAGCTTATAATTTTAAATGTATGTAATATACATATATTAGTCTTAAGATTAATGTATATGTGAAAGTAATTGGTGCCTTTAGCATTATAGCTAAAACTATTGAATTCACAATTCACATTTCACAATTCACAATTATGGATATTTCTCAGCAAAAGCTGAGAAATTTAGAATTGATTTTGTAGCGGCGAACAGTGTTCGCCACAATCACTAGCAATTTTATATTGCTAGTCAAAAATATGTTTTAGGAAATTATTTTCATAAAAAATAATTTCATCCTTAATTGTGCATTGTGCATTGTGAATTGTGAATTGAAATACCACATCTAGCTATAAATTAAATTTTAAGTTAATTTATCCATATATATGAAATGGGTAGATAGAATTTAGGTACTACAAATAAAAGGGATTTTAAAGTATAATATTTTGTATATCTATATGAAGATAAATTTAATTTAATAGAATTAGTAATTGGGAACAATGCTCTTTCCAATCATTAGGGATTATTTTATTATTAATAAATAATAGAAAAGTTATAATTTCAAGTGATTGTATTAAAGTATACTAACTTTACGAAGTTAGCTAATTAGAGTATGATAATGATTAATGACATAATATGGAGGTATAGCTATGAATTTAAATATAGTATTATTTCAACCGGAAATTCCTCAGAATACAGGAAATATAGGAAGGACTTGTGTGCTTACAGACTGTAAGCTTCATCTTATAAAGCCACTAGGATTTAGTCTTGAAGAAAAGGAAATTAAAAGAGCTGGACTAGACTATTGGCCACTATTAGATATAGAAATTCATGAATCCTATGAAGATTTAAGAGAGAAATATAAAGAAGGAACTTTTTATTTTTGTACTACAAAAGCAGAAAAGTTCCATAGTGATGTAAGCTTTAAAGAGGGTGATTTTTTAGTATTTGGTCGTGAATCTAAGGGATTACCAGATTATATAAGAAATGATAATATAGATACTTTAATAAGAGTTCCCATGATAAACACTACTACTAGATCATTGAATTTATCTAATACTGTAGCAATTATAGCTTATGAGGGGTTAAGACAACTTGGATTCCCTAAAATGAAATAGAAGGAGTTAATTTATGGAATATAAGAAGATTAAAATTATAACGGATAGTACCTGTGACTTACCAGATCATATAATTAATAAATATAATATAGAGATGATACCCTTAGTATTTACAATAGATGGTAAAACTTATCTTGATAGAGTGGATATTAAACTACCAGAATTTCTAGAGAAAATGAATAATTCTAGCGAGCTACCTAAGACTGGGCAGATAAATCCTCATAGATTTTACGAAATATATGATAGATATTTAAAAGAAGGATATAAAATAATATCAATACATATATCATCTAAAATGAGTGGAACTTATCAGTCAGCTCTAGTGGCAAAAGAGATGTTAAATAGCGAAGATATAGAAGTAATTGATTCTCAATGTGTATGCGGCGCCCTTGGAGCTTTAGTAGTAAAGGCGTGCTTGTTAAAAGAGCAGGGATTAGATTTTACATCGATTAATGAAGGAATATTAAAATCAATACCAAAGATAAGAAGTATAACATGTTTTGAATCCTTAGATAATTTGGTTAAAGGTGGAAGATTATCTAAAACAGCCGGTGTTATTGGAGGCTTTTTAGGAATTAAGCTTTTACTATCTATTGAAGATGGAGAAATGACAGTTAAAGATAAGGTAAGAGGAAGTAAAAAGGCAATTAGAAATATGCTAGAGTATATAGAATCTTATGGAATTGAGAAGACTACTCCTATGATATTAATGCAAGCAGCACCAGAAGAAGAGAATATGGGAATATACAATAGCATAAAGTCAAGTATGGAAAATGAAAACATAGAATATATTGAATGTGAAGTGGGATGCGTAGTTGGTACTCATTCAGGAAGAGACGCTTGTGCAGCGTTTTTTATAGAGGAATAAAGATTAGCTATTATAGTTTAATATTTTAATAAATTAAATTTTAAATAAAGATATAAATAATTTATAAAACTAGAATTTATAAATAAATGATAAAAGTATTAATGAAATTAATTCTTAAACTTGGTTTATATAATACATTAATTAAAAATTTAAAAAGATAATATTTTAAAATATAGTATTATTAATTGATAAACAATTAACAGATTTACTGAAAAATATGAATCATTTGAACTTTCTAAATTGATTATAGAGAATTTAAATAAAGGAAAATTGTAAAAAATATAGAAATTTATTGACGAATGTTGTATACTTGGGTTGTAAGTTAAAATAAATTAAAAACAATTTAATAGAAATATGGATGAAATTCTCGGGAGATGATCTATTAAAGATAATTATTAATAATTATTTTTATAACAATGGGTAGCCGAAGAAGCAAAAATTTATTTTGCCAATAAATTTGAAACTCTCAGGCAAAAGGACCGAAAATGGACATAACTCTGGAAAGCGTAAGCACCGAAGGAGTAAAACTCTCAGGTTTAAAGGACAGAGGCATAGGCAAAGTTAATTATTACTTTTGCGTATGTCTTTTTTGTATGTGAAAAAGGAGGGAAGCGAGATGATTGAGCCGTTATTTATAGTAACCAATAATCCATTGTCAAAGAGAACCTTTGAAACAAAGTATAAAATAGTTTACATAGATGGTTCAGCGATGGAAATACTAAAAAATGTTAGAGATAATATACATTTAGGTCATAAGCTTCTAACTCATCCACTAATGAGTAGTGTTAAACCTAATGAAACGCCATATAGAACCGTATGTTTATCATTAAATAGGCAGTCCTTAGATATTCAGTCATTAGAAATAATTGAAAGTGCTATAATGACTACAGAAAAGTTTTTAAGAGATTTCAATACTCCAAATTGGAGTGATAAAATATTACAAGATTTTCAATTGATAGATTGTGATTTAATAGATCATGCAATCAATTAAGGAGGGTTACCAATGGAACATATTATTTATGATACCATCATTATAGGTGGAGGTCCTGCAGGATTATCAGCTGGATTGTACGCTGCTAGATCAAGAATGAAAACATTATTAATAGAAAGAGCAAAGTTTGGGGGTCAGGCAACAACTACTGATGAACTAGAGAACTACCCAGGATCTATTGAAGAGTGTACAGGAACAAGTCTTAGTCAAAGAATGAGAAAACAAGCAGAAGAATTTGGAACTGAATTTGCAAAAGATGAAGTTGTAGAAGTTCAGCTTGAAGGAGATATTAAAGTAGTTAAAACAAGAAAAGCTACCTATGAAGGTAAAACAGTAATAATAGCTACTGGTGCATATCCAAGATTAGGTGGATTTAAAAATGAAATTGAATTAAGAGGAAGAGGAGTTTCCTACTGTGCAACTTGTGATGCTGATTTCTTTACAGATTTGGATATTGCAGTTATAGGTGGGGGAGATTCAGCTATAACAGAAGCAATATACTTAGCTAAATTTGGNNGACGGTAACAATAATTCATAGAAGAGACCAATTAAGAGCTGCTAAGTCATTACAAGAAAAAGCTTTCAAAAATCCAAAAATTAAATTTATTTGGGATAGCGTTGTTGAAGAAGCTAAAGGTGAAGAAATCCTTGAAAGTTTAGTAGTGAAAAATGTAAAAACTGGAGAACTTAGCGAGTTAGCAGTAAATGGTTGCTTTGTATTTGTAGGATACTTACCAATATCTGAGTTATTTAAAGGAAAAATAAATATGAATGATAGGGGAGATATCATCACTGATGAAGAGATGAGAACTAATATCCCAGGAGTATTTGCAGCTGGAGACATTAGAGAAAAATCTCTAAGACAAGTTATTACAGCAGCATCGGATGGAGCTATAGCAGCTACAAACTGTGAACATTATATAGAAGAAAAATTTAACTAATAGTTAAATACTTATAAAATTATTTTTTAAACAGAATTGTTTGAAAAGTTAATTAAGTTCAAAAATTTTTATAATATATTTATATTGTGAAAATTTAAGAAATTTGGCTAAAAAAATATGAAATAGGAAAATATATTCATGAAGGTAATAAGTTTACTTTTATTGAAGGAAGAGAGGGAATTTTAATGTTAGAATTAAACAAAGATAATTTCGAGGCAGAAGTACTTAAAAGTGATAGACCAGTATTTGTAGATTTTTGGGGAGATAAATGTGAAATCTGTATAGAGCTAATGCCAGGAGTTCATGGATTAGAACCAAAATATAGTGATAAAATTAAATTTGCTAGTTTAAACATAGGTGGAGCTAGAAGAGTTGCTATAGGACAAAAAGTTTTAGGGCTACCAACAATGAAGATATATAATGGTGGAGAATGTGTTGATACAATTACTCCAGATAAAATATCTACATTAGATGATATAGAAAATTTCATAAAAGCTTACTATGAAAAATTATAATTTATTCTTTAATTAAAATGTTGTTAAGGTAAGCAGTAAACTGCTGCTTACCTTCAAATAAAAAAACAAAAGTAGGTTAAACTCATATATTCATAGGAGGTGAATGTTTTGCGTCTAGAGATTGGAAACATCATTATAAAGGATCTTCAATTCGGAGCAGAAACAAAAGTTGATAATGGAGTTCTTTATGTAAATAAAGAGGAATTACTTAAAGAAGTATCTGGAGATGAAAGAATAAGTGGTATCGATTTCGATATTGCAAAACCAGGTGAAGAAGTTAGAATAATTCCTGTTAAAGACGTAATTGAACCAAGAGTTAAAGTGGAGGGAAATGGAGGAATTTTCCCAGGCTTTATAAGTAAAGTTGATACAGTAGGTTCAGGAAGAACTCATGTATTAAAAGGAGCTGCGGTTGTTACTACTGGTAAAATTGTAGGATTCCAAGAAGGTATCGTTGATATGTGTGGAGAGGGAGCTAAATATACACCTTTCTCTAAAACAAATAACTTAGTTGTTATATGTGAACCAAAAGAGGGTATAGGTCAGCACGAGCATGAAGAAGCTATAAGAACAATAGGTTTCAAAACAGCTGTATACTTAGGAAAAGCTGGTAAGAATGTTGAACCAGATGAAGTTAAAACATTCGAAACATTGCCACTATTAGAACAAGTTAAACAATACCCAGATTTACCAAAAGTTGTATATGTTTACATGCTTCAAACTCAAGGATTATTACATGACACTTATGTTTATGGTGTAGATGCTAAAAAAATAATTCCAACATTTATATATCCAACAGAAGTGTTTGATGGAGCTATAGTAAGTGGAAACTGTGTGTCTGCTTGTGACAAAAACCCATCATATGTTCATATGAATCATCCGATAATAGAAGATTTATATGAAAGACACGGAAAAGATTTTAACTTTATCGGATGCGTAATTACAAATGAGAACGTATACTTAGCTGATAAAGAAAGATCTTCAAATATGGTTGCTAAATTAGTAGAATTCTTAGGAGCAGATGCTGCTATAATTTCAGAAGAAGGCTTTGGTAACCCAGATGCTGACTTAGTTATGAACTGTAATAAAATCACAGCTAAAGGTATTAAAACAGTACTTTTAACAGATGAATATGCAGGACAAGATGGTAGTTCACAATCACTAGCTGACTCAACTCCAAAAGGAGATGCAGTAGTTACTGGAGGAAATGCTAATGAGGTTGTTATACTACCAAAAATGAAAAAAATAATAGGCCATATTGAGGCTGCTGATATAATAGCTGGAGGACACGTTGGAAGTTTAAGAGAAGACGGTTCAATAGAAGCAGAAATACAAGTTATAACAGGAGCTACAAGTGAGGTAGGATTTAATTACCTAACAGCAAAAGGATATTAATATAACCAAATTATTTAGAATATTATAAGTTTCACGAATGTTAAGTTTTTAATATGAAAGGAAGATAAAATTATGTTACAAGGAAAAAAGGCTATCTGTATAGGAGATAGAGACGGAATACCAGGACCAGCTATAGAAGCTTGTTTAAAATCAGCAGGAGCAGAAGTAGTATTTGCATCAACAGAGTGCTTTGTCTGAACGGCTGCAGGTGCAATGGATCTGGAGATCCAACAAAGAGTTAAAGATCTAACTGAGAAATATGGTGCAGAAAATATGGTAATAGTAATTGGAGGAGCTGAAGCAGAAGCATCTGGATTATCAGCTGAAACAGTTACAGCAGGAGACCCAACTTATGCAGGACCATTAGCAGGAGTAGAACTAGGATTAGCAGTTTATCACGTAGTAGAGCCAGAGGTTAAAGGCGAATGTGATGAAGCTATTTATGATGAACAATGTGGAATGATGGAAATGGTTCTAGAAGTTGATGAAATAATAAATGAAGTTAAATCTGTAAGAGATCAATATAGCAAATACGTTTAATTTTATAATAGATTTATGATTAAAAGTTAAGAAAAAAGTAGTAAAACTGAAATTGATAATTGACCTTAAAAGCCTCTGCTTTTAAGAGTCAATTCCCAATGAAAGGGGGAAAAAGCATGATTAAGATAGTTCATTATATAAACCAGTTTTACGCTGGAATAGGCGGAGAAGAAAAAGCAGACATTAAGCCAGAGGTACGTGACGGCTTTATAGGACCAGGAATGGGGTTAAATGGATTGCTTAAAAAAGAAGGTGCAGAGATAGTTGCAACTGTAATCTGTGGAGACTCTTATTTCGCTGAGAATACTAAAGAAGCAAAAAAAGAAATATTAGAAATGGTTAAGAAATATGAACCAGATCTATTTATAGCTGGTCCTGCATTCAATGCTGGAAGATATGGAGTTGCTTGTGGAGATATAGCAACAACAGTTAAAGAAGAATTAAATATACCAGTTTTATCAGCTATGTATATTGAAAATCCAGGTGCTGATATGTACAAAAAGTTTGTGCATATTGTGTCAACTAGAAATAGTGCAGTTGGAATGAGAGATGCTCTTCCTAAAATGGCTAAATTAGCTTTGAAATTAGCTAAAGGTGAGGAAATTGGAGCACCAGCTGAAGAAAACTATATTGAAAGAGGCATCAGAAAGAACTACTTTGCTACAGAAAGAGGTTCTAAAAGAGCAGTTGATATGTTAGTTAAGAAGTTAAAAGGTGAGGAATTTGTAACTGAATTCAAAATGCCTGATTTTGACAGAGTTGATCCATTGCCACCTATAGTTGACATTACTAAAGCTAAAATAGCTATAGTTACATCTGGAGGTATAGTACCAAAAGGAAACCCAGATCATATTGAGTCTTCAAGTGCTTCTAAAATTGGTAAATATGATATAGAGGGGATAATGGATTTAACAAGTGAAACCTATGAAACAGCTCATGGTGGTCACGACCCTGTATATGCTAATGATGACCCAGATAGAGTAATCCCTGTAGATGTATTAAGAGATTTAGAAAAAGAAGGTAAAATAGGATCTCTACACAGATACTTCTATTCAACAGTGGGAAATGGAACGGCTGTTGCTTCTTCTAAAAAATATGGTGAGTTCGCTGCTAAAGAATTAATTGCAGATGGTGTTGATGCAGTTATACTAACTTCTACGTGAGGAACTTGTACACGTTGCGGAGCAACGTTAGTTAAAGAAATAGAAAGAGCTGGATTACCAGTAGTACACATGTGTACAATAACTCCAGTATCTTTAACTGTTGGAGCTAATAGAATAATACCAACAGTAGCTATTCCTCACCCACTTGGAAATCCTGCATTAAGCAAAGCGGATGAGTATACATTAAGAAGAAAATTAGTTGAAAAAGCTTTAGTAGCATTACAAACACCAGTTGATGGACAAAAGATATTTGAGTAATTTTCTAGCTTGATAAGTAAATAATAATTAGGGAACTTAATGTTCCCTAATTATTTCTAAGTGATATGGGGAATGTATAATGCATAATAATTTTATAAATTATGTGCTATAGATTATCCATAGTATAAATGATAAAACTTAGATAATCTAATTGTTCAAGGTAAAATTAGCAAATTCCAAAATTAATGTGAAAATATTTCACTATTTATAAGGGGAGGTTGGAAGAATATGAATTTTCCAGTATTAAAGAAAGCAGCGTATATTTTAGTTAATACTCCAGATATGGTAATACATAATGGAACAACTCAAACGTTAGAAAGAGAAACACATCCTGATTCAGAATATCTAAAAGAACTAAATAGCCATTTAAGACCATATGAAGAAGTTATGGCTTATGCACCAAACCAAACTTATATAGGAAATATAACTCCAGAGGAATTAGGAGAGATGCCAAGACCTTGGTATGGAAAGAATACTCCTAATGCCAATAGATTTGGTAACTTTGGGGAAGTTATGCCTCAAGATGAATTTTATGGATTAATGAAAATATCAGATGTTTTTGATTTGGTATTATTAGAGGAAGAATTTTCAAATAATGTAAAAGAAAAATTATCAAGACATCCACTAATTGCTTCAAAAGTTGAAAAAGTTGTAGGAGATAGTTTAGAAAAAATAGAAAGCTTAGTTAATAATTCAGGAGCAGAAGGATTATATGAAGGTGGAAAACTAGTAGGATGTGTAAGAAGAGCACATGAGTTTGATCCTAACCTATCCGCTCACTATATGCTTGAAAACTTAGCTGTTAAAGCTTCAGGAGTTTTAGCAGGAATGCATTTAGTAGACAATTTAGATATACCAATTAACGAAATTGAATATATAATTGAATGTTCAGAAGAAGCTATTGGCGATATGAATCAAAGAGGTGGCGGAAATATTGCTAAAGCTATTGGAGAAGTTGTAGGACTAACTGGCGCAACTGGTGCAGATATGAGAGGATTCTGTGCAGGACCAGCTCACTCATTAATAACAGCTGCATCACTTGTTAAGAGTGGAATATATAAAAATGTTTTAGTAATAGCAGGTGGAGCTACAGCTAAACTTGGAATGAATGGTAGAGATCATGTTAAAAAAGATATGCCAGTATTAGAAGATTGTTTAGGTGGATTTGCAGTACTTGTTTCTCAAAATGATGGAATTAGTCCAATATTAAGAACTGATGTTATAGGAAGACATACAATAGGACATGGAGCTTCACCGCAAGCAGTTCTAGAGGCATTAGTACTTGACCCACTAATAGAAAATGGAATCAAGATAACAGATGTAGATAAATATGCTCCAGAAATGCAAACACCAGATATAACTGAGCCAGCAGGAGCTGGAGATGTTCCAACACAAAACTACAAAATGATAGCTGCATTAGCTGTTAAAAAGGGACAATTAGAAAAGAAAGAACTACCAAACTTTGTTAAACAACATGGATATCCAGGATATGCTCCAACTCAAGGACACATCCCATCAGGTGCACCAATAATAGGACATGGAATAGATCACATTAAAAATGGTGTATTAAATAACTTCATGATAGTTGGTAAAGGAAGTCTATTCTTAGGAAGAATGACTAACTTATTCGACGGAGTTTCAATATTAGTTGAAAAAAATCCAGGAAAAGTTGAAGAAAGTGCTGGAATAAGCAAAGAGGAAGTAAAATCAATGGTTGCAGATGCAATGAAAGACTTTGCAGAATTTTTAGCAAAAAACATGGAGTAATTAAGTAAAAATAAATAGTAGTTCCTCTAAATTTGAGGAACTACATTTAAGAAAAGGGGTGTAACTATGAGCCAAAATGCAACTAAAGCAATGATAGCTGAGGTGTTTAATGATATAGCAAATGGAATAAAAAGCGGTCAATTTAGGAAAAGAGTAAGAATAGGATTAACTATATTAGGCTCTGAGCATGGCGTAGAAGAAATGGTCAAAGCTGCTGAACTTGCTAAATCTAAATATGGTGACTTTGATATAGTACTAATAGGTCCAAAGGTTGATGGGGATTTTGAAATAATAGAAGCAGAAACTGCAGAAGAAGGCCATAGCAAAATGACTGAAATGCTTGAAAATGGTAAATTAGATGGATGCGTTACTCAGCATTTTGATTTTCCAATAGGGGTGTCTACTGTAGGTAAAGTTTTAACTCCTGGTAAAGGAAAAGAAATGATAATAGCAACTACTACAGGAACAACTTCAACAAATAGAGTTGAAGGAATGGTTAAAAACGCTATATCTGGTATAGCAGTTGCTAAATCAAATGGAATAAAAAATCCGAAGGTTGGTATATTAAACCTAGATGGAGCTAGACAAGTTGAGAGAATATTAAATGAAGTAAAAGAAGCAGGATACAATTTTGAATTTACTGGATCATTAAGAGCAGACGGTGGAGCTGTTATGAGAGGAAATGACCTGTTGGCTGGAACTCCAGATGTTATGGTATGTGACTCATTAACAGGAAATTTACTTGTAAAAATATTCTCTTCATTTACAACCGGTGGAAATTACGAGACTGCTGGTGCTGGTTATGGGCCTGGAATAGGGGAAAACTATGATAAACTGGTTAACATAGTTTCAAGGGCTTCTGGTGCACCACTTATATCTGAAGCCTTAAGATATTGTGCAACTTGTGCAGAAAATAAGGTTTTAGATATAGCTAGAGAAGAATTTGAAAAAGCTAATAAGGCTGGACTTCAACAATTTATAGATAAAACAGCTAAAAAAGCAGTTAAGGCTGAAAGTTCTGATGAAGATATAAAAATGCCAGAAAAGAAGGTTGTAACTTTTTCAATAGCAGGAATAGATATACTTGAACTTGAAAATGCATGTAAAACATTATGGAAGGAAAATATTTATTCTGAAAGTGGAATGGGTTGTACTGGACCAATAGTTCTAGTTGCTGAGGAAGATTCAGAAAAGGCAACTGAAATATTGAAAAAGGCTGAATATTTAGGATAATATTGACTGAGCAGTTATTGCTCAGTCTCTATTTACCTTTTGTTTTAAAATGCAGCTAAGAACAAAAATAAACCATTAATTAGAAATGATGTATAAATAATTATAAAATATATAAAATTGATTAAAAAATAAAAAAAAATTTCATTAACTGAATTAAAAAATTTATAAAACAGTTGAATATATAAGTACTTTTTAATTATAATAGTAACATAGTGTTAAATATAGTAAGTGGTATTATTATATAATAATATCTTAACTTACATAATACACAGTGTAATCTTAGGAGGTTAGTTTTATGAAAATGAAAAGATTGGTGGCAGTTCTGACATCAGCTATATTAACTGCTGGAGTATTAGCTGGCTGCGGATCAGCAACTAAAGAAAATGAAGGCGGAGCAAGTGCAGGAGAAGGAAATAAAAGCGAAATCATGGTAGGTCTTGCAACAGATGAGGGTGGATTAAATGATAAATCATTTAACCAATCAGCAGATGAAGGCGTTAAAAAAGCTGTAGAAGAATTTGGTGTAAAATATAAGCCAATAGAATCTAAGAAAAAAGAAGATTATGAACCAAATCTACAAGCATTAGTAGATGAAGGAGCAGATATAACATTTGCTATAGGATTTCAATTAGAAGAAGCAACTAAAAGTGCAGCAGAAAACAATCCAGATAGCAAATTTGCTATAATAGATGCTGTAGTAGATGCACCAAATGTTACATCTATAACTTTTAAAGAAGAAGAAGGTTCTTTCTTAATGGGAGTTATAGCTGGTAAAATGACAAAGTCAAATCAAATTGGATTTATAGGCGGAAAAGACTTTGATACAATTCAAAAGTTTGAATCAGGTCNNCTTGAATCAGGATTTGTAGCTGGTGTTAAAGCTGTTAACCCAGAAGCAGGAAAATTATTAGAAAGTCCTGATGGAGAAAAAGCTGGTAAAAACGTTAAATATGCAGACTCATTTGACGATACAAATAAAGGATATGAATTAGCTAAATCATTATATAACTCAGGTTGTGATGTTATATATCATGCTGCTGGTGGAGTTGGAATAGGAATGTTCAAAGCAGCTAAAGAGTTAAGAGATGCAGGAAAAGAAGTTTGGGCTATTGGTGTTGATAAAGATCAAGCAGCTGAGCCAGATTTAAAAGAATATGCTGATGTAATACTTTCTTCTATGATTAAGAGAGTTGATGTTGGAACTTATGATGCTATTAAAGATGTAGTAAATAATGAATTTAAAGCTGGACATAAAGTATTAGGAGTAAAAGATGGCGGAATTGGTATTGCTGAAACAACAGAAAAAAATACTCCTAAAGACGTTATAGATCTTGCTAAAGAATATGAACAAAAAATGATTAAGGAAGAAATAAAGGCCCCAGCAACAAGAGCAGAGGCTAAAGAATTTAAATAATTGTTACTTTACTGGTAAATAAAAAAATAGTATAATAAAAGCTAGATGTCCGTTTACATCTAGCTTTTATTACTCATGGGCTAGATTTTAAGAATTAAAATTTTTCCTTTCTTTATCCAGAAAATACATGCTAGAGGTATAGAAAAAATGTAGTATAATATTAGTAATTATCTTAAGCTTATTGAGAATGGTAGTGAAGGTTGTTAGTATAAGGAGGAAGCGGGATGAACAAGGTAATAGAAATGAAAGGTATAACCAAAGTTTTCCCTGGAACTATTGCCAATNNATTTTGAACTTTTAAAAGGCGAAACTCATGTTTTACTTGGAGAAAATGGTGCAGGTAAAACCACACTAATGAATATTCTATATGGATTATATCAACAGGATAAGGGTGATGTTTATATAAACGGTAAAATAAGTAAAATAGCTAATCCTAATGATGCTATTAAATTAGGAATAGGTATGGTGCATCAGCATTTTATGCTTGTTCACAACTTTACTGTAGCTGAAAATATAGTATTAGGCACAGAACCTAAAAAAGGTACTAAGCTTGATATGAAAACCGCTATTAAAAATGTTGAAGAGCTTTCAAAAAAATATGGCTTTGCAATTGATCCAAAGGCTGTAATTGAGGATATTTCTGTAGGTCAGCAACAAAAAGTTGAAATATTAAAAGCGTTATATAGGGGAGCTGATATATTAATACTTGATGAACCTACAGCTGTTTTAACTCCCCAAGAAATTGAAGAACTGGGAAACATTATTAAGAATTTGAAAAAGGAAGGAAAATCTGTAATATTAATTACTCATAAGCTTAAAGAAGTTATGAGTATGAGTGATAGAGTTACCATAATTAGAAGAGGTAAAGTAACTGGTACCGTTGCTACTAATGAAACTAATATTGATCAATTAGCAGAGCTAATGGTAGGAAGAAAGGTAAATTTAGTAGTTGACAAAAAAGAAAGTAAACTAAAAGGTGAAGTTTTAAGGATAGAAAATCTATCTGCAAATGATCATAGAGGAATTGAAGCTATTAAAGATCTTAATTTAGTTGTTAATGGCGGAGAAATTCTTGGTATTGCAGGAGTTGATGGAAATGGTCAAAGTGAATTTTTAGAAGTATTAACTGGTCTTAGAAAGGCTAAAAACGGAAAAATTATATTAAAAGATAAGGACATATATGGTAGAACACCACGAGAAATTATTGACTCAGGAGTAGGCCATATTCCAGAAGATAGACATAAAAGAGGGTTAATCCTTAAGTATTCACTATTTGAAAATTCCATACTTGGAATTCATAGAAATAAACCTTTTAGCAAGGGTATTGCAATGAATTATAGTGAAATTAAAAACCATTGTGATAAGCTTATAGAAGAGTTTGATGTTAGAACTCCAAATAATGAAGTAGCTGCTTCAGCATTATCAGGCGGTAATCAACAGAAGTTAATTGCAGCAAGAGAAATTTCAAAGAATCCAGATTTGTTAATTGCAGCTCAACCAACAAGAGGGCTGGATGTTGGTGCTATTGAGTATATACATAAAAGATTAGTAGAAGAAAGAGATAAAGGTAAAGCGGTACTTTTAGTATCCTTAGAACTTGATGAAATTATGGCATTATCAGATAGAATTGCTGTTATGTATGATGGAAAGATAGTTGCAATACTTGATAGAAGTGAAGCTACAGAGCAAAAACTTGGGGTATTAATGGCTGGCGGAACCTTAGAACAAGCAGAGAAAGGAGCTAACGCAGATGAAAAGTAAATTCAAGCAAAATTTAAAAGCTATAGCTTTCCCATTTATTGCTATAATACTTTCATTATTTATATCAGTATTTTTCATAATGTGGGCTAAAGGGTATCCAATAACTAAATACTTTACAGCATTAGGTGAACTAATATCTATTGTTTGGAAAGGTAGCTTTGGTACAAAGAGAAATATGATGACTACACTCGCAGAAGTAACTCCATTGATATTTACTGGGGTTGCCCATGCATTAGCATTTAGATGCGGCTTATTTAACATAGGAGTTGCAGGACAATTTGCTCTTGGAATGCTTGCAGCTGCAATTGTTGGAACAATTCCAGGATTAAGTCCAGTAATTCATATTCCACTAATGATAGTTTCAGGTATAATAGCAGGTAGTATATGGGCTGGAATACCAGGCTATTTAAAGGCTAAATTTGGAACTAGTGAAGTTATTAATACTATAATGATGAACTATATATCAGTATTTCTTTGCAATTATATTATATTAAAAACACGTTTTGGAGTGCCTGGTAAGGCAAGTACTCCTATAATTGAAGAAAGTGCTAAATTTACTAGATTTATGAAAGGTGCGCCAGCAAATACAAGCATATTTTTAGCTATATTAATAGCAATATTTATCTTTTGGTTATTATGGAAAACCACAGTTGGATATGAAATTAGAGCTGTTGGTATAAATCCACATGGTGCGGAATATGGTGGAGTAAATATACCTAAAAATATGATTTTAGCTATGGTTATTTCTGGAGCCCTTGCGGGAATTGGTGGTGCAACTCATATATCAGGAGTTATGTATACTCTTCAAGATTTTATGGCTGTACCAAGTTATGGATTTGATGGAATTGCTGTTGCGTTACTTGCGAAGAATAATCCAATAGCATGTATAGGTTCTGCAATACTATTTGGTGCACTAAATAATAGTGCTAGAGCATTACAATTAAATGGAATTCCTAAACAAATAGTATATTTAATACAAGCAATAATTATTATATTTGTTGCAACGGATTATATTGTTAAATACTTTGAAGAAAAGAAAAAGAAAGGGGCGATTGTAAATGAGTAATTTAAATGCGATTGCACTATTAACAGCTACACTTAGAATAGCAACGCCTCTAATTTTTGCAGCTCTTG
Source organism: Clostridium sp. UBA6640 (assembly GCF_002455975.1). GTDB lineage: Bacteria > Bacillota > Clostridia > Clostridiales > Clostridiaceae > Clostridium_J. Next base: position 3,635 of record NZ_DKLM01000154.1, on the reverse strand, counting down.
GTGGAATGTTCTCAGAAAGATCTGGAGTAGTAAATATAGGATTAGATGGTATGATGACCATAGGTGCATTTTTTGCGGTTTATGGAACTTATGCATCAGGAAGTCCTTTTATTGGTATAGTTTGTGCTATGATAGCTGGAGGCGTTCTAGCGCTAATTCATGCAGTTTTAAGTATAAATTTAAAAGCTGATCAAGTTATTTCAGGTACAGCAATTAACCTTTTCTCTACTGCTCTTGCCAGCTTCTTGATTTCAAGATTATTTGAAGGAAGAGGCGGACAAACAGATATAGTTAAGAGTTTACCTTTTAATATACCAAGCTTTATACTAAATATGCCTATAATAGGAGAAATAATTGGTGGCATTAACTGGTTTGTAATACTTGCTATAGTATTAGTTTTTGTTTCACATTATGTTATATATAAAACTCCGTTAGGATTAAGAATTAGAGCTGTAGGAGAACATCCAAAGGCAGCAGACACATTAGGAATAAATGTATATAAGATGAGATATTTATGTGTAGTACTATCAGGTGTACTAGCAGGTCTTGGTGGAGCTGCATTGTCTCTTGGTATTACACCATTATTTAGAGATAATATGGTTGCAGGTAGAGGATTTATAGCTTTAGCAGCGATGATATTTGGTAACTGGAAACCATTCGGACTATTAGGAGCATGTTTATTGTTTGCCTTTGGCGAATCATTCCAAATAGTAGCACAAGGTTTCTCATGGTCATTGCCAACAGAATTCTATTCATCAATACCATATGTATTAACAATGCTTGCATTAGCAGGATTTGTTGGAAAGACTCAAGGTCCAGCTGCTTCAGGACAGCCATATGAAAAAGGTTCAAGATAATATTTAAAACCACAGATTTTTCTGTGGTTTTTTTCAGTAGAAAAAGAAAACTATATGAATTTAGACTTTTAGCATCTTCATAAAATAACTAGCT
>NZ_DKLM01000154.1:527-2676 GCF_002455975.1 Clostridium sp. UBA6640 | reverse complement strand
AGCTAGTTATTTTATGAAGATGTTTTTTTATTTATATAACTTATAAAAGCCAATATTAATGTATTAACAATATTATTAAATAAGAACGCAGTGTATTTATAAGCTAAATAATTCATGAACCATTATTAGATAAATATTTGCAAAAATTATTGCTTTAATAGTATAATTAGAGTGTATTTTTATAAAATTTAATATATTTAGAATATTGATGATATTAAATTGGAAGAATATAAAAATCTGAGATTATGCTATTCTTATTATTGTTTAGATTTAAATTTATCTATAAAGTTAGTTAAAAGTGAAAATTAAACTTTAACAATTTTTATTTATGATATTAGATAAAAAAATTACTACTTACAGTCACTAATAATAGTACTGATACCCTTAAACTCTATTTAAGACAGGTATTGTAGGCTGCACATAAGAATAGTTGTAAAGGTGAAAAATCCTCACTCTGAAAAATTATTTTATAATACTATATGAGTTTGAAGGACTTTTACAATTAAAATAATTAGGGGGAAAAACTATGAATAGGCTTAAGAGCATTTTTGGATCAACAGTTGATGAAGTTTGGGAGAAGCTATGTGGTCAAATCAACGGAGAAATAGTAAGTAAAGGAATATGGAAAGACAAGAGAATTGAAGGAAAATATAAATGTTGGACAATTATATTAGATTGTTATACTATTATGGCAGGTCAAACACCTATGACTTATACAAGAATTAGAGTTCCTTTTATAAATGTAGATAACTTTAGATTTAAAGTGTATAACAAAAATATTTTAAATACCATTGGCAAAGAAGTTGATATGGAAGAAATGGAAACAGGAAATGAAGAATTTGATAATAATTATATAATTAAAACTACTAATATAGAAAAAATGAAAATTATAATGTCAAAAGAGAAAATTTTTGATATTATAGCAAGTCAGAAGAAGATAAATCTTGAGATAAGAGATGATGAAGGTAAATTTGGTGTTGAATTTCCTCAAAATGTTGATGAGATTTATTTTCATACTTTAGGCATTATAAAAGATGGAGAAAGATTAAAAGATTTATATAATTTATTCTGTGAGTTATTAGATTTATTCTGTGAAATTGGAAGTAGTTATGAGACTAAAGCGGCAGTAGAACTATAGAGGAGAGCATGGTAAATTCCTGACGTCCCAATTGGAAAATATTATAGCAAATTAATAGAAATACACAATAAGATTCAAAGAGAAAGGTATATAGCTTTTATATGCCATAGATTTTTTATAAAAGCTAAAAAGAAATAATAAAAACAAAAGGGATGTTAACTTATCAAGAGTAAAATTTAAAAAATCTTAAAAAGACTTAGGTTTTACATACTATATATGTGTACTATGTAATATTAATAAAGTCCAGCAAAATTTTTGCTGGACTTTATTTCATAATATATTAAATCTATTCACTAAATTTATAATATGTAAAAATTATTCTTTTAATAGTGAATATAAACTCAACTACAAACTGAAATTTATATATTTCGGCTTATCTTCAAACTGAGCACAATAAAAATCAAAACTAATCAAAAAACTTTCCCTTATAAAAATTCTCATTGTCAAGTTTCTTTGCTGTCAGCCTGAACATGACGCAGCCATCTGGGCATACAATGTCCTTGCTATATTTGCTATTGCCGCCAATGTTCTCTAAATCTCCGCCACTTCTGACCGACTCCATGATTGGGAACATAATCATCATGACCTTGGAACAGATACCCTGTCCATCCGCATTTATGGGGCAGCCATAGGTGCAGGTATACTTATCCCCGACTTCCTCGCCGTTTCGGCAGTACCTCTCTGTATGGTCACTGCGAAGAAATCCAGTTACCTCAATTTCAAATTCGTACTCCTCATCATACCATTTTTTCATGATTAACCTCCAAATTCTAATTTATGAAGCTCAATTTAGTGAAATTATAACTTAATTTATATATTTAATTGTACCATAATTTTCAACGATTTATAATTGTTTATATATCTCAGCATAATTAACTTTGAGTTGTTCTTTAAGTTCTTTATTTTCTTCTTCAAGTCTTTTGATTTTTCTTTTTAAACTGGCTATAATAGCATCTTTATAGGGTTCCACAATGGAAATTTAACTTATGCATGATTTTAATTTCCATAACA
>NZ_DKLM01000154.1:0-405 GCF_002455975.1 Clostridium sp. UBA6640 | reverse complement strand
TTCATTATTAATCCTTAATTCCCAAGGATTTAAGCTGTTTTTATAGAAAACTTATTTTCCAAAGTATATATTAAGTTTTCACATTGTATCCCTATATTTGTTATTACCCTGGAAATTTAATTTGAAAGGATAAATTATAATATGTTAGATATTGAATAAAAGCTGGGGCTATATAATATATTTATATAGTTAGAAATATTTCTTAATATATCTTAAAAGAACCTATATAATCATAAAATTTAACTTTAATAGTGGAAATATTTATAAAAAACTTTGTTACACAGTAAAAATATAGTATAGTATTAAAGGTAGGTTTCTATAATGGAAATTTAATCTATGCATAGCTTTAATTTCCATAATAAAAATTTAATATTTTATTACTTTTAGAATCTGTTAAGTAGTTAT
>NZ_DKLM01000153.1 GCF_002455975.1 Clostridium sp. UBA6640 | reverse complement strand
TTCGCCATAATCACTAGCAATTTTGTATTGCTAGTCAAAAATATGTTTTAGGAAATTGTTTTTCTAAAAAAATAATTTCTTCCTTAATTGTGCATTGTGCATTGTGCATTGTGCATTAATCTAAAAGCTGTGAATTAATATATCAAACGGTAACTTATATTCAGACATACATTAAATTTGAGAGTAGTATAATAATGGTATACCTTACAATTATTATACTATATTTAATCTAGACTACTATACTATATTGATATATAAAATAAAAATTTATATTAATATCTCTTTATAATATTTTTAAAAAGTTCTAACACATAAGAAAAGCTTTAGAATTTTATAATTCTAAAGCTTTCTTTTTTAATCTGGTTCCACATGAACCATACAATGCTTTACATCTTCTATAGTGTTTTCTATACTATCATGAACCAAATTTGCAATATGATGGCCTTCTTCAACTGTTATACTTTTATCCACCTGTATCTCTATATCAACATAAATTTTATTTCCAAACTTTCTTGTTTTTAGATCATTTATCTCTTTTACTCCCTCAATAGAAACAGCCACTTCTTTAATTTGTTCTATAACTTCATCATCAGCAGATTGATCAACCAATTGACCAGTAGCTTTTAAATAAAATTCTACTCCAACCTTTATAAGTATCAATGATACTATAACCCCAGCTACAGGATCTAAAAATTTAAAACCCATTCTTGCTCCGGCTATACCTATAAGGGTACCTATAGAAGAAATAGCATCTGACCTATGGTGCCATGCATCTGCTTCCATTGCAATACTCTTTACTTTTCTTGCAGTTATAATTGTATACCAATACATTCCTTCTTTAACAGCAATTGATACTAAAGCAGCATACAATGCTATAGGCTTTGGAGTATCTAAATTTCCTGACAATAAAATTTGTATAGAATTATAAGCTAAGAACACTCCTGTACCTGCTAATAATAAGCTAACTATTTTTGAAATTTCAGGCTCAAATTTTTCATGGCCATAAGGATGTTTTTCATCAGCATCTTTATTAGAGATTTTCAACCCTATAATAACAACTACTGTAGTTGCTATATCCGAAAAGGTATGAATGCCATCTGCTATCATTGCGCTACTTTTTCCTACAATTCCTGCTATTACCTTAAATATCGCTAATACTGCGTTAATAATTGCTGTAATAATTGATACTCTTGTCGCTTTTTTATAGTTATCCATCCCAATTCCCCTTTCAATTGAAAATACATTACTCTGATATTATATGCAACAAACCCATTTTTATCAACCCTTTTATCGAATTTTATTTTCACGACTTCTATTATCAATTGATAACAGTATTTAGTATTATTATCATTAAATACAGGCTTTCAGTTCATAATGAAATCCATCAGCAAAAAGCCCTTAGAATAAGATTTTTATAAAATTTTCTATGATTTTTACAGTTATAAAAAATTTATATATAACTTTTTAAAATTTCTGCTCTAATAGTAAAAAAGATAAGTTTCTAACCTTATCTTTTTTACTATGGTATAAAATTTTTTCTAAAAAACTTCAGCAGAAAGTTCTGGAAAATAACTCTCTATAATTTCAATTGAAGACCCTAGATTACTCTCATTTAAGGTTAAATAAGTAGGCTTAACCCCTATATCTTCTAAATTTTCTTTAAGAATTTCCATAAAAACTCCTGGAGATTTAATAGTTGAAATATCATTTAATATTTCCGAGAGATTTTCATTTCCGCTTAGTTCCCCACCCCACTTTTTAGAAGAACAAGTATAATTAATTCCGCAACTAGGACTTCCATCAATGCCTAATACTAAAGCTATTTCATAGCCATTGTTTTTATAATCCTCTATTTGATTACTAATAGGCTTTAATAATCTTGTACAATTTTCTCTGAAATATGGTGTATCAAACTGCTCTTTAACATGTCCCCATCTTTTAATTCCATAAAGATTGATTTCAGGACAAGGAAGTTGGATTATGCCAAAATCTTTATTTATCAAAAGCTCCACTACTTCTTTTACTGCCCCTTTATAACTGCACAATCCTTCAACTTTAGAATTTCCATTTAATATACAATGAGCAAGTAAACAAATTTTCTTTGATCTTTTCATAAGGCACCTCGCTATTACATTATCATACCAACAATGATTATACATTTTGAAATAGTATTATTCCAATTCCACTTGCTAATAGATAATTAATTGTTTATTTGAAAATTCTATAGTTTTAAAATAAATTTATTTTTCAATTAGTACTTTATAGCACTAACAGTTATTAATTAGTAATTTAAAATTCATAAAATTGAAGTTCAAAAGTAAAAATTATAGTTTATCATAGAAACCCTTAATTTTAATTATCTTTTTATAATCTATAAAATATGTCAACAATATTAATAAAAATAAAAGGAGTCAAATATGTTACATAATAATTTTTTTAAAAGATGGAATCCCTCAATCTTTCAAGGAAATTTAAATAAAAGAAATTATTTTGAAGGTTGGTATTTTAAGCTAGTATCAGAAGATGAAAAAAATGCTTTTGCATTTATTCCTGGAATATCTTTTGAAAAAAATAAAAAAAGTCACTGTTTTATTCAATTCATTAATGTTTCTACTGGTGAAAGTAAATATTTCACTTTTCCTATGGGGGATTTTTCTTATAGGGAAGATAAGTTTGAAATAAAAATAGCTAATAATATATTTTCTAAAGATTTTATAGATATTAAAATAAATGATAATAATCTTAAGGTAAAGGGTAAAGTTTATTTTCAAGATACAGTTCCTTTCCCTAGTAAAATACATAAGCCTGGAATTATGGGGTGGTACTCCTTTGTCCCTTTTATGGAATGTTATCATGGAGTAGTATCTATAAATCACAGCTTGAAAGGCAGCTTAATTATCAATGAGGAGTTTTATAATTTAGATAGTGGAAAAGGATATATTGAAAAAGATTGGGGAAAATCTTTTCCATCTTCATGGATATGGCTACAATGTAATAATTTTAAAAGCAGTAACTCCTCCTTTATGCTTTCTATAGCTAAAATACCTTGGCTAAAAAATCATTTTGTAGGCTTTCTAGGCTTTCTTTACATCGATGGAGTACTATTAAACTTTGCAACTTATACAGGTGCAATTATAAAAGATATAGCTGTTATAAGAAATAAACTCTTTATAACTATAGAGGATAAAAATTTTAAAATTAATCTTTGTTCCACTAACGAAGATGGAGTAGAATTAAAAGCACCTAGCAGTGGTAAGATGGAGAGGACCATAAGAGAAAGTTTAAACTCAAAGATACATATACAAGTATTTAATAAACAGTATAAAAAAATTTTCGATGATATAGGAACTACCGTAGGTCTTGAAATTAGTGGAGACTTAAAAAATTTAAAATAATAAGTCTCTTTTAACTTACACTGTATTTTAAGAATATACTTCAGTTTATATTCACTCAAAGTCTTCTCCTGTTCCGACAAATATCAGTCACATTTTCAATAATCATTTTATTTAATATGACTAAAAGAAATTATTTTTCAATCCTATAATATTCTAAAGTTGTTAACATCTATAACCACTTTAGAATATTTTTATTTATAATTAATAATCTATATAGTTCTCTATTGATTATATATCAAAGCCCAATTAAAATTAATATAGAAAATTGATATATATGTGAAAATAATTGATATTTTCCAGTATCATAGTTGAAACTATTGAATTCACAATTTCGAATATTTCTCAAAAGAAATTATTTTGATCAAAAATAATTTCCACCACAATTGTGAATTTTGAATTGTGAACTGAAAAGCTCAAGGATGTAGTTATTCTAAAGTAGTATATCTATAGATGGCTGTTAAATATTAATCTTTTATTGACAATATGTAGTTTATTACATAATATGAAAAAGTATAATTAAATAAAAAATCATAGTTAATTTAACATAGTTTTTTAAATTCTAATGTTAAAGCTTTCTAACTATATTAAACTTCTGTTTTTTTAATTATCTAACTATAAAATGAAGCTTATAAATTACTATAATAAAAAATAATGGAGGTGTTAAAATTGAGTAAAAAAACAGATTTAGTTAATGGCAATATTTTTAAATCACTTATTTCTCTAGCACTCCCTATAATGGGAACTTCTTTTATCCAAATGGCATATAACATGACAGATATGATTTGGATTGGAAGAGTAGGAAGTCTTGCTGTAGCTGCAGTAGGTACTGCTGGTTTTTTTATATGGTTTGGTCAGTCTTTTATATTATTATCTAAAGCTGGCGCAGAAATTGGAGTTTCCCAAGCCTTAGGAAGAAATAATAATGATGATGCTAAAAGCGTTGCCACAAATTCTATTCAATTAAATATTATTCTAGCAATTTTATATGGATTATTCTTAATCCTATTCAAAGCTCCTTTAATAGGATTTTTTAAATTAAACAGTCCTGAAGTAATTTCTATGGCAGAAACCTACTTATTTGTAGTTGCCTTAGGAATGGTATTTAATTTTATAAATCCGGTTTTAACAGGGATTTTCAATGGTAGTGGAAATAGTAAAGCTCCTTTTAAAATAAACACTGTAGGACTTATATTTAACATGGTATTTGATCCATTATTAATTTTTGGATTTGGCCCTATACCAGAAATGGGAGTTTTAGGTGCTGCAATAGCTACTGTACTAGCTCAATTTGTAGTTACAATGTTATTTTTAAGAGAAATGAAAAAAGAAGACCTTGAGCTATTTAAAATAAACATATTTAAAAAGTTTGATAAAAAATACTTATCTAAAATAGTTAAATTGGGACTTCCTGTTGCATTACAAAATGGATTATTTTCTTCTTTTGCTATGATAATAGGAAGAATTATTGCTGTTCATGGAGATACAGCTGTTGCAGTTCAAAAAGTGGGTTCACAAATTGAAGCTATATCTTGGATGACTGCTGGAGGCTTTTCCACTGCACTAAGTGCCTTTGTAGGACAAAACTACGGTGCAAGAAAGCATGATCGTATATTTAAAGGATACTTTATTGCTATTGGAGTAGTTAGTATAGTGGGAGTATTTGCTACTGCACTATTAATTTTTGGTGCTAGACCAATATTCTCATACTTTATTCCCGAAGAAGAAGCTATTAAAATGGGAATAGTATATTTGAAGATTTTGGGAGTTTCTCAATTATTTATGTGTTTAGAGATTACTACTACTGGTGCTTTTAATGGCTTTGGTAAAACCGCCTTTCCTGCTCTAATAAGTGTCATATTTACGGGACTTCGTGTACCTGCAGCTATGATATTATCAAAACCTGAGATGTTAGGTCTAAACGGAGTTTGGTGGAGCATAAGTATTAGCAGTATAATTAAAGGAATCTTATTACCTTCTTTATTTATGTTACTAATTGTAAATAATAAAAAATTTAGAGCTTCTTTAATTGAAGGTAGCTTAGACGATGGTAAAAGTGCTTAAGGAATTTAAGCACTTTTTTTATTTCCTATATACTATCTTAAATGCAATATATATCCTTAAATCTCTTAATTCACAATTTCAGATATTTCTCAGTGGCAACTGAAAAATTTAGAATTGATTAACTGTAGCGGCGAACTTAATTCAATTCACAGTTCACAATGNNTTTTAAAGACTAGCAATATAAATTGCTAGTCAAAAAATATGTTTTAAGAAATTATTTTTCTAAAAAATAATTTCTTCCTTAACTGTGCACTGTGAATTGTGAATTGTGCACTAATCTAAGTTGTGCATTTTGCATTGTGAATTGTGAATTAAAATACTATAGAGCTATAAATTAAATTTTAAAGTAACTTATCTATAATGTATCTCTCCAAGCTTTTAAAAAATTCACCAGTTCTTCCTTTTTAGGACTTTTACCCTCTCTTACATAGTATCCTGAGACTGCTGTTCCTAATAATAAAGATAGCTGAATGGATAAATCTAATAGTTGTCCAAAACAAAAACCTGCATTAAAGTTATCTCCTGCTCCTGTAGTTATTTTAGGACTTGCTGTAAATGGTCCTAATGTATGATAATAAGTTCCATTGCAATATGATAAAGCTTCATCTACAGGATGAACTACTACTGCATAAGCATCAATTTTTTCACTTATTTCCCTGCAGGTTTCTTTTAAATCCATATTACTATAATTTTTTTCACTTATAGAAGATAATTTTAAAACTTTTGCCACATCAAAACATTCTTTTTTATTAAGGCCTAGTATAGATTTAAATTTTAAATTAAAATTAGAAATCAATTTTAGCACTTTTATTACGTCTTCCTCTGTTCTTTTTTCAATATCTGCCAAATCAAAAAATACAAACTTATCTGTTGATTTTATGTAAGGATTTATTTCAGAAATCATATTTTCAAAAATTTCATTCATATATGGAAGTGTAGTCCAATTTACCATAGCTAAGAGCTTACACTCTTCTATAAGTTCTCTAAAAATTGAAACCCCTATCTTCTTATCAATAAGACTCCAATTTATCTCCTTCATAGAGCTTTGCTTAGAAGTTATTAACTTTCCATCTTCAAATTCATAGGCTTCAGTATAACTAGGATCACAAATAGATATGGTTCTACAGTTTTTCGCCATATCCCTAAAAACCTCGTGTATATCATCTTCACCTAATGCTCCTATATAAGTTAAATCAAGTCCTAGATTTATAAGTGTATCACACATTATAGGTCCATTTCCTCCTAACTTAATCTTAAGAGGAACTTTTTCTATATTAGTACTCAGCCCTGCTGCTTTTGCTATTCTTTCTCCAAATGATTTTAGTGTTTTAATCCTTTCATACTCATCTGGACTTTTCCTAATGTCTACAGCATGAACAAGTTCATCTACAAAACCATCAAATCCTATTACAGCTTTACACTTAATGTTAGAGTTTTCAATCTTTTCAATAAGCTCTGTTATATTTTTAAATAATTCCTCCAAAGTTCTCCTCCTAAATACATCAAAATTTTGAAACAAATTTATTATCTTTTATATAAAATCTATATAAGTAATCCTTTGCCTCTTCTGCATAGTCAATTCCTATTCTTTTGCAATCAACTATTTCAAAATTATCAATATTACTGTCTTCAATATATAATTTTTCACCACATAAGTCTTCTCCATTTAATTCTCTATTAATTTTTAGTGAATTACAAAGCTTTGCCGGACCATTTGTAAGATTTTTTATTTGTGTTTTAGTCAATTCATCATAATCTTTATTAAATCTATTTCTACTCATTATCTCTAATCCTTCTAATGGTTCTAGTGCTCTAACAAGTACAGCTTGAGGTGTCTCAACTTCTGCTGCTACTACATTGAAACAATAGTATAGCCCATAAATAAAATAAACGTATGCATAGCCACATTCTCCATACATAACCTTTACTCTTTCTGTCCTTCTTCCTCCATAGACATGTGCAGCCTTATCTATAACTCCCATATAAGCCTCACACTCCACGATAATTCCTGAAATTCTTTCTCCTTCTATTTCATGTACTAATTTTTTCCCTAATAACTTCTTAGCCAAAGTAATTGAATCACATCTATAAAAACTTCTATCCAGTTTCAAATCTAGTCTACCCCTTTCCTAATATATTACATTAATTATTATATCCCTTCACTATAAATAAACCCATGAAAAATTTTCAATTCACAGTACACAATTCACAATTATGGATATTTCTCGGTTGCCACTGAGAGATTCAAAATTAATTCTTTCTTAAAGTTACAGAGTAACTTTTTTTAAAAAACTAGCAATATAAAAT
>NZ_DKLM01000053.1:92289-106047 GCF_002455975.1 Clostridium sp. UBA6640 | reverse complement strand
CATATAAGTTAACAGATCGAATTATATCTATAGGGGGGAAATTATGAAAAGTAAAAAGTTTTTATGTACAGCGCTTTCAATAGTTTTAATTTTAGGATTAATAGGTTGTGGGGCAAATACATCAACAGATAACAATACAACAGGAAAAAAAGTAGAACAAATAGAAGAGGTTGTTAAAAAGGATGGAGGCACAATGGCATTTTCTGCTAATACTGATCCTACTTGTTTAAATCCATTTTTTCAACAAAATAGAATTACGTTCACTGTGAATAATGCCTTGTTTGATCCATTATTTATTGTAGGTAAAGATGAGACAAGATATTATCTTGCAGAAAAGATGGAAGCCTCAGAAGATAAACTTACATATACAGTTAAATTAAAAGATAATTTAAAATGGCATGACGGACAAAAAATTACTGCTGATGATATAGTTTTTACAGTGAAAGCCGTACAAGATGAAAAAAATGGTATTGGAGACAGAGAATCTTTTGTAGTGGATGGGAAAAATATTGATGTAATTAAAAAAGATGAATTAACAGTTGAATTTAAACTACCACAAGTATTTGCTCCTTTTGATGCTAATTTAGGTTCATTAAGACCAATACCTAAGCACATATTTGAAGAAGAAAAAGATTTAGCTAAATCTGAGAAGAATGATAATCCTGTAGGTTCAGGTCCCTTCAAATTTAAAGAGTGGAAAAAAGGTGAAAGTTTAACCTTAGAAAGATTTACAGATTATCATGGAGGCAAGCCTCACCTTGAGAATATAGTATACAGAATAATTCCAGATAAAAATACTTCTAAAATTGCTTTTGAAAATGGAGAGGTTAATGCAACTTATGTAACAGAAGAAGAACTTGAAAAATTCTCTAATGACGATAGATTTACTACAACTTCTTTTGAAGAAGGTATGTTAAGTTATATGATATTTAATGAAAAAAATGAAAACTTAAAGAAAAAAGAAGTTAGACAAGCTATTAGTTATGCACTTAATAAAGAAGAAATACTAAAAGGCCAGTATAAGAACTTAGAAAATACGGCAATGGCAGATTCAATTTTAGCACCTAGCACTAAATATTATACTGAAGATGTACCTAAATATGAATATAATATAGAAAAAGCAAAGGAGCTTATGAAAAGTGCTGGTGTTGAGAAATTGAAATTAAATTTTCAATATGATGGTGATAAAGATACAGTTATGATTGTTCAACAACAATTAAAAGAAATAGGTATTGAGGTTGAACCAGTGCTTATAGATGGAAATGCTTTCTTTGGTAAACTTGTAGGTGAACAAGAGAGAGATTTTGATTTAATATTAAATGGATATGTTATGGGGGTAGACCCTAACGGATATGCCAGTGCCTATACTACTGGTGCAATGTTTAATGCCATGAGTTATTCAAATAAAGAAATAGATGATTTATGGAAAGAAGGGGCAAAAGAAGCAGATGAAGGTAAAAGAAAAGAAATATATGAAAAAATACAACAGGGTATAGCAGAAGATGCAGCAATATATCCAATACAATATACAAAATCATTAATTGCTATAAGCTCTAACTTTGGTGGGGTAGAAGAAGCTAAGACAGTACCTATATACATGTTTGAAGATTTATCTAAGCTTTATATGATAGAAAAATAATCTAAATAAACTTAGAATTAATAATGGACAATTGGAACAAAATTAAGTTTCTATAAAAACAGATTAACTCCTTAAAAATTAAGGATTAATAATTAAGAATGAAGGATTTAGGAAAAGTTCACCCTTAGTGAATTTTTTAAAATAAAATTTATTCTCAAAAACTTCAAAAGTCTTAACCGTGAAGTTTTAACCATAATTCTTCATTCTTCATTCTTAATTTTTCATTCATAGAAAANNATTAAAATCATGTATAAGTTGAGCTTTAATTGTAGAACCCTATATGATTGTCCATTGTTAATTGAATAAAGACATGGAGGAAAATACTATGAAGAAACATATATTCAAAAGAGTATTAGAAGCTATTCCTATGCTATTATTTATTTCCTTCATATCATACATATTGATGAATTTAGCTCCAGGTGATCCAGCGCAGGGGTTTAGAACACCTCAAATGTCAGAAGAACAAGTAGCTATAATTAGGGCAAGCTTAGGATTAGATAAACCAGTTTTTATTAGATATTTTTATTGGCTTAAAAATACTTTAAGGGGAAACTTAGGTTATTCTCTTATAACTCATCAGCCAGTAGCAAAGGAAATTTTATCAAGACTTCCTGCTACATTAGGACTTATGGGAGCATCGATGATTTTATCTATATTGATATCAATTCCATTAGGAATGTATACAGCTTTTAATAAAAATAAATTTGTAGATAATGTTGTTACTGCAGTAAGTTATATAGGAATATCTATACCAAGTTTTTGGTTTTCAATGATACTTATAACTATATTTGCATTAAGGCTTCGATTACTTCCTAGTGTAGGCATGAGGACCATAGGTGTTAATTCTTTTTTAGATATTTTAAAGCATGGTATATTACCTACAATAGTATTAAGTTTTCCAAATAGCGCAGTTTTAACTAGATATGTAAGGTCAGCTACTATAGGAGAGCTTCAAGAGGATTATATTATTACAGCTATGGCAAAGGGAGTATCAAAGAAACAGATTTTATTTAAACATGTTATGAAAAATTCATTGATTCCTATAATAACTATATTGGGTATGAGTTTACCATCTTTAGTATCTGGAGCTTTTATAACAGAAACTGTTTTTGGATGGCCAGGTATGGGAAGACTCGGAATTAATTCTATATTTTCTATGGATTATCCAGTAATTATGGCAATAACTATGATGACATCTATAATGGTGATTTTAGGTAATTTAATAGCAGACTTATTGTACGTAGTAGTTGATCCTAGAATTAAGGCGGTGGGACACAAGTGATAGAAAGCAGATTTAAATCCAATTTTAAAATACAAATGAAAAAAAATAAGTTAGCAAAATTTTCACTTGTATCTATTTGCATAATTTTTGCATTTTCCATACTTGCTTTTTTATCTCCATATGATCCCAATAAGATAGATATATTATCTAAATTTCAAGGACCAAGTATTAAACATATTTTTGGAACAGATGAACTTGGAAGAGATTACTTTACAAGAGCATTATATGGAGGGCGAGTATCTATTATGGTAGGTATACTCTCTATGGGTGTATCTATAATAATTGGAACTGTTGTAGGTGCAATTAGCGGTTATATAGGAGGATCTTTAGATTCAATTATAATGAGAATAATTGATATGCTTATGTGTATTCCTGTATTCTTCTTAATATTAATTACTAATGCTTATTTGTAACCTAGTATAGTAAATACAATAGTAATAATAGGAGCTTTTGGATGGATGGGAATAGCAAGAATAGTAAGATCAGAAACTTTATCTTATAGAGAAAGAGAATATGTTTTTGTTGCAAAATCTTTGGGAGCCAGCAATTGGCATATAATTAAAAAGCATATTATACCTAATGTATTGCCAACGGTTATTGTGGCATCAAGTATTAATATAGCTGATGCAATATTAACAGAGTCTGCACTTAGTTTTTTAGGTCTAGGAGTACAGCAACCTATGGCTTCATGGGGAAGTATGCTTCAAGCAGCGCAGGCTAGAATGACAGATAAAGCTTATCTTGCAGTGTTTCCAGGACTTTTAATATTGATAACTGTACTTAGCTTTAATGTTTTAGGTGATGTACTAAGATCAGCACTTGAGCCTAAAATGAATGATATATAAATTACATGCAATTGAATATAGTAAAATAGCGTAACTAAAACATCATTAATCCCTCTGACAATAAAATAGTTAGTACAAAAATTAAGATTACTTAAAACCTTAAATAGCATCTTATATATTAAAGCATAATCCCTAATGCTTTATTGTATCCTGAGAATTCTTAATTTAATTAATATATTTGTCATTTATGAATTTTAGATTACGCTTATTTACCCTAGATGTAAAGTTTTATATCTAGGGTTTTATTCAATTCACAATAATGTACTGTGAATTGTAAATTAGATAAAGTTGTGCATTAAACTTTATGGTAGTTTTAAAGCGGTTTATAATAAATATATATTTAAGAATTTATTAAGGAGAGATTATCATGGGAGATATGGGAATTAGAAGATATGGAGTTACTATAGGAGAGCTAAAAACAGGTAAAAATAATTTAATTACTGATGTTGAAGGAGTGAAAGTAGGACATGTTACTTTAAATAAAGATAGAATTAAGACTGGAGTTACTGCTATTCTTCCACATGAGGGCAATATTTTCAGGAAGAAAGTTATGGCATCATCCTATATTATAAATGGATTTGGTAAAACTATAGGAACTATTCAAATAGAGGAACTTGGTAATATTGAAACTCCAATATTGCTTACTAATACTTTAAGTGTAGGAGCAGTAAGCGAAGGTTTAATAAAATATATGCTCAGCAATAATGCTGATATTGGAGATACAACAGGTACAATAAATCCAGTGGTTTGTGAATGTAATGATGGATATTTAAATGATATACGACAATTGGCAATTAAAAGTGATCATGCTCTAGAAGCTATAAAAAATGCTGATGTAATTTTTGAAGAAGGTGCTGTAGGGGCAGGAACAGGAATGAGTTGCTATGGATTAAAAGGAGGTATAGGTTCATCATCAAGAATTATAGAATTGGGTGATAAGGAATATACTCTAGGAGTATTAGTACTTTCTAATTTTGGAAAGAAAAAAGATTTAATAATTAATCATAGAGAAATAGGAAAAGAAATCTATGGCCTTGGAGAAATGGAACAAATAGATAAGGGATCGATAATAATAATAATTGCTACTGATATACCTTTAAATGAAAGGCAACTTAAAAGAGTTTCTAAACGAGCAGTTGTGGGATTGGCGAGAACTGGGTCTTATGTTGGAAATGGAAGTGGAGATGTAGTAATTTCTTTTACAACTGCTAATAAAATAAATCATTATGAGGAAAAGCTTATAACTTCCTTTGGAGCGATAAATGAGGAGAAGATGGATTTAGTTTTTAGAGCAGCTACAGAAGCTGTTGAGGAAAGTGTTTTAAATTCTATGGTTTATGCAGAAACAACAGAGGGAAGAGATGGACATAAGAGATTTTCAATAAAAGATTACTTAAGATAATTAATGATTAAAGTTAATAAAAAATTTGTAATAGCAAAGTGAACTAGTTCACTTTGCTATTAATTTTCCATTTTAGAGATTATTTTATTTATGGTATCAAAACTATATGATAATTCCTTCAATTCTTCTTCAGTAAATTGAGAAAACTTTTCTTTTAGCTTTAGTGCTGCAAGTGCTTTATGATTTTCTACAAAGTCAGCACCTTTTTCAGTAAGTGAAATTTGTATAATTCTGCGATCCTTTTCTCCAGGGATTCTTTCCACTAAATTTTCACTTATCAACTTATCTATAAGTGGCGTTAAGTTAGATTTATTTATAGATAGTCTTTTCGATATTTCAGACATAGCTAAAATTCCAAAAGTATGTAGTAAAAATAATATATTGCATTGAGAAGTTGGTAAACATTGATTATTTTCAAAGTCTCCAATTTTAGAAAATTTTTTTATAATCAATGGAAAAATTGAAAGCATATTTTCTGCAATGACAGTTAATTCTTTGTCATCCATAAACATTACTCCTAACTATAAGATAATTACAATTAAATTATAGCACGAATTTATAAAGTTGTTAGTTGAATTTATTAAAAATGATGGTAAAATAGTTATGAAAATATAACAAAATAAATTATCAATTGATGGAAGAGAATGAAATATATTGATAACTTTATATTACGGGAGGATAAGGAATGAAAAGAAGAACTATAATAGGTATTTTGATAGTAGTTTTAGCTTTAGCGGCTACCTCATTAACTATGGCAAAGAAAAAAGAAGGAAAAGTTCCAGAAGTTAAAACTATATCAGTGGAAAAAGGAGAAGTTAAATCTTATTTAAGTACTACAGGGATTATATCTTCAAAGAAAGTCAAAGAATACTATGGTCCTCAATCAAAGGTTTCAGAAGTTAATTTTAAAGTAGGAGACAAAGTAAAAGATGGAGATGTAATAGTATCTTATGATATGGGAAGTATTGATGCAGAATTTAATGGTACTATTACAGAAATAAATGTTTTAGAGGGTACTATAGGAAATATGAACCAGCCTGCAGTAGTGGTACAAGATTTAGATAACTTAAAAATAGAAGTTGGTCTTGGCAAATTTGATGCACACAAAGTTAAAGTAGGACAAAGTGCTGAAGTAAAATTTAACGGAAAGAGTTATAAAGCAAAAGTAGAACATGTAGATCCTATAGCTAAACAACCAATATCTGTTATGGGAAGTGGAGAAACTACACTAAAAGTAGAACTAAGTATTTTAGATAATATAGAGGGATTGATGGCAGGATTTGATGTAGATGTCAATATACTTTTAGGAGAGAAAAAAGACATTATAAAAATACCAGCAGAGGCTATAAAATCAGATAAGTCAGGTAAAAATTTTATTTATATATTAGAAGACAATAAGGCGATAGAAAAAGAAATTAAATTAGGATTAGAGTCTGATATGGAATCTGAAGATTTATCAGGTATAGAAGGGGGAGAAAAAATAATATTAAATCCTAATAACATTAATAGTGGTGATGAGGTAAAGGCAGAGGTAGAGGAGGCTAAATAATGCTAGAAGTAAAGAACGTTGAAAAAACCTATGCTCAAGGTGATATTAGCTTTAAAGCCTTAAAGGGAATTACTTTAAAGGTTGGAAAAGGTGAGTTCACTTCTATTATGGGACCTTCTGGATCAGGTAAGTCTACATTCATGAATATACTAGGATGTTTGGATAGGATGGATTGTGGTACTTATTTATTAAATGGGAAAAATGTATCTAACTTAAGTGATAATGAATTAGCAATTACACGAAATAAAGAAATAGGCTTTGTATTTCAAGCTTTCAACTTACTTCCTCGTATGACAATATTAGAAAATGTAGAACTTCCTATGGTTTATGCTGGAGTGCCGCTTAAAGAAAGAAGAGAAAAGTCATTGATAGCACTTGAGAAAGTAGGGCTTTTAGATAGGATTAAACATAAACCTACTGAAATTTCAGGTGGACAAAAACAAAGAGTTGCAATTGCACGTGCAATAGTTAATAATCCAGCAGTGATTATGGCAGATGAACCTACAGGAAACCTTGATTCTAATTCTACTAATGATATTATAAAAATATTTCAAGATTTAAATGATGAAGGTTCAACTATAATAATGGTAACTCATGAACCAGATGTAGCTCAATATACTAAGAGAATTGTAAGATTTAAAGATGGTTTAATTGTAGATGATGAGATAGTAAATAATAGGATAATACTTAATAAACCTAGAATCGTAAAGATAAACGGAGAGGAGGCTTAATATGAACTTTATAGAAAATTTTAAAATGGCTGTAGATAGCATAAAGGCTAATAAGCTAAGATCTTTTCTAACTATGTTAGGGATAATTATAGGAATAAGTTCAGTTATAGCTATTCTATCTTTAGGGGAAGGTGGAAAATCCTCTATAACTGGTGAATTTGAAAAAATAGGATCTTCCACAGTAAGCATAAAAGTAAATTCAAATGAGGCTACTATGTGCGATTATTTTAATGATAATGATATTAAGCAAATAGCTGAGAGAGTTAATACAGTAAAATATATAACTCCTTCTTCCTATAAGATGGGCAATATATCCTCAGAAACAAAATCTAAAAGAGCATCAATTTCAGCAGGAAATCAGGATTTAGCTTTTATTCAAAATGTAGAAATGGTTCATGGACGATTTTTTAATGAGACAGAGTCTAGAGAGGGAAAAGCTGTGATTGTTTTAGATGAAATAGGAGCTAAATCTCTTTTTGGATATACGGATGTAATAGGAGAGTATGTTACTGTAGGTCCTAAAGCATCTGCTAAGAAAGCAAGGATAATTGGAGTTACAAAAAGTTCGCAGATGATGTTTATGGCAGAAAATGAGGATATGCCTATTATGAGCATGGTTCCACTATCATTTCTAGAAA
Source organism: Clostridium sp. UBA6640 (assembly GCF_002455975.1). Taxonomy (GTDB): domain Bacteria; phylum Bacillota; class Clostridia; order Clostridiales; family Clostridiaceae; genus Clostridium_J. The sequence goes on along the minus strand of NZ_DKLM01000053.1, from coordinate 97,961 downwards.
GTTTATATCCTACAGATTTTGTCATAGATACCTTATATATTATGGCTGATACAAAGGAGAATGTTGAANNCTAGCAGGAAATAGTGCAATTAACGTTTTAAAGAGTAGGCATAATAACCGAGATAGGGAAGTTTATACTGCGGAAAGCCTTATGAAACAATTAGATCAAGTAAATGAAGTATTAGGAATATTTACAGGATTTATATCAGCAGTGGCAGCTATTTCATTATTAGTAGGTGGTATAGGAGTTATGAATATAATGCTTGTATCTGTTACCGAAAGAACCAGAGAAATAGGCATAAGAAAAGCGATAGGTGCCACAACTAATACTATACTCCTTCAATTTCTAACGGAATCTGTTATAATATCACTTTTAGGTGGAATTATAGGAATGATATTAGGAATTGCAGCAGCATATGGACTAGGTAGTTTTGCAGGAATAGCTCCTGTATTATCGATAAAATCCATAATAGCAGTTATAATATTTTCTTCTTCAGTAGGAATTTTCTTTGGGATTTATCCTGCAAGAAAGGCAGCCAAGTTAGATCCTATTGAAGCATTAAGATATGAATAATGTAGAGAACTAAGAATATGAATTAAGAATAGAATTAGGCATCTGAATAAAATATACTAGCATATAAACTAGTTATTTTTTCAAGATGCCTTAATTACTTTTAATTTTAAATTATAAAACCGTGACTATTAGCCACGGTTTTATCTATAGATTTAATGACAACCAAATCTACCATTTCTGCTTAAAGACCCTCTATTCATAATTTTATTACATTCATCTATTCTATATTGAAGGTTTTCTTTTATTTTATTTCCTTCTTCTTCAGAAATTTTACCATCTTCTATAGCTTTATCTACAGCTTTAGTTTTTTCTTCTAAAATTTGTTTTCTATATTTTATATCTACGTTGTCAAATTCGTTAAGTAACTCGTCGTTATAAACATCTTCCTTTGTTGATAAATCTTGATAAGTTGAGCTATTGGCCTTAGGAATATCATAATCTTTATTTGATAAACTGCTTGCATAAGCAATAGATGTAACCCCTAGTGACAGTGTTAAAGCTGTTATTACTAAAATTTTTTTATTCATAAACAATCTCTCCCTTTATTATAAATTTTGAGTACATCATATCAATAAGTTGTGAAGAAGTTATGTAGATAGCTAAATTACATAATATATAGAATTAATTAATGTTCTGAATTTAAAAAAATTACTAAGGGCATTGGTAAAAAATTATAGATATGCAAATGAAAAATAGTTCATAAAATAGTAAAACGAATATTAGCTATAATGAGGGGAGGTATAGTATGAGAAGAAAAAATACAATTATTTTATTTATAATATTGATATTTTCATTTAACATTTTTCAGGTTTATTCTAATACAGTAATTAAATTATGCTTTAGGGATTTATGGCTTGAGAATCACAAATATCTTAACCCTATAGATAGTTCCGAAAATATTTATATAATTATTGATAATAAAGGTTTACTTAAATTTCATCAATATAATATTAATAATGATGACAGCATTAACATTACAATACCAAAGAGTTCTAAGTTTATTATATCTCTATATGAAAATTCAACTATAACTGCTAAATGGGATATTATTAATGAGTTAAATCCTAATGTAATAAAATTTATAGAGTATAAAAAAATAAATCCATTTGAAATTAATCCCAAAAAAAGAGAAGGTCAATCGAATAGTAGGAAGTTTATGTATTTTCAATTAGGAAATGAAGGGGAAGGGATTATAAATTTAGGATATAAACATATAGATGAAAATGAAGATAATTATTATACTAAGGTAAGATTAAATATAAAGATAAACTAGCAATACTAAAATATAAAATTTTTTATAGCAGAAAAATATTTGTATTTATCTATGGAAAAAGTCGTGATTTTATCACGACTTTGATTTATATGTACCTTTCTTTAGTATATCTATATATGCTTTAAACTCTTCGAGTAACATGCTTAGTTGACTTAAACCTTTATCTGGCTTGCTCTTAAAAGCATCTATATGCTTATTAGCCATTGCTTCTATAAATACATAAAGTAGATTTATGGCTTTTTCATATTCAATGTCATCCCTAAATTTAGAGATATCTATTTTATCTTTAAGTGTAGCCATAGCTGAATTTATAATATCAACTACTTTATTACTAAATTCTCCTTTGAGTTCATCTGGAGTATTGTAGAAAGCATCAAAAATAAGCATATACATTTTGGGATGTTCAGATGCAATTTTCACTTTCTGCATAAGAACATCTGTTATTAATTCAAAGATATCATATTTGCTTTCAAGTGTATTTAAAGATAAAAGTTCAGACATAACATTCTGAGTATAGTGCACTGTATGAATATATAGATTTTTTTTATTACCAAAATAATGAAATATAAGACCTTTAGAAACTCCTGCATTTTTCATTATTGTATTAGTAGAAGCTTTGCTATAACCTTTTTCACTAAATTCGTCAATTGAAGCATAGATTATATTATGCTTTTTATCTTCTGATAGATTTGTTTCTCTCAATACCATCATTCCTTTAACAAATTAGTTATATCCTTTCTTATTATAAATAAGATATGTGAAAGTAACAAGGAGTATAAAAATAAAGGTATTAAAGAATATACATTTATAAAATAATTAAATAGCTTAATTTGTGACTTATAATAAAAATTATGTTTGTGATAAAAATATTTTATTTAGGGTATTATTATATAGATATGCCAGATCTAAAACTAGTATATATGGAAATAGTTGGAATATGTTAGCGTTATAATTGAAACTATTGAATTCACAATTCACGAAAAACAGATTAACCCCTTAGAAATTAAGGATTGATAATGAAGAATGAGGAATTTAGGAAAACTCCAAAATATTTGGCTGTGGAGTTTTAGGCATTTAAATATTATACTGAAAATAGTGAATTTAAAAAAAATTCAATTTATATATTGAAATTTAGTAGTTTTTCTAATAAACTATTATAAAATAATATATAATGTATTTGATATTGTTTACATTTGTGTTAAAGTTAGTTTATACATTTAAAGCGTAATATTTTGTATACTAATTCAAAATAAATGTGCTTAATAGTAAGAAATTTTTTTATTTAAAAAATTTGCAATATTGTAAATTTAAATATTCTAGTTTATATTCAGAATATTTTATATTGTTAGAGGGAGGTAGTTGAGATATGAGAGAGTTTAATGTTTTTAATTATAATAGATATGGATAATATTGTTTATATTTATTTAATAAAAAGTTTTGGTTTTTAAATATTTTAAAAGATTTATCCTACAATTAATAGGATAAATTAGTCCAATTTAAAGAATCTAATTAAAGGAAAAGGATAAAAATATAATTTTATTTAATATTTTAATAAAATATTAAAAATTATATTTGGGTGATATTATGGAACAAGCATATTTATTAGGAATTGTAGGCGGGGTGCTTGCAATAATTTTCGCGTTTTATTTAAGTAAAACAATTGTTAAAGAGAAAAAAGGAAATGAGAGGATGACAGAAATAGCATCCTATATAAAAGAAGGCTCAATGGCTTTTTTAAGAAAAGAATATACTTATTTAAGCGTTTTTATAGTTATAGTTGTAATTTTACTTAGTATATTTATAAATTTCCAAACTGGTATATCATTCTTATGCGGAGCTATATTTTCAATTTTAGCTGGATATTTTGGAATGAAAATAGCTACATCAGCCAATGTGAGAACAGCAGAAGCAGCAAGGCATGGCATAGGAAAGGCATTATCTATTGCATTCTCTGGTGGGGCAGTTATGGGAATGAGTGTTGTAGGATTAGGAACACTAGGAATTTCAATAATATATTTAGTCTTTAACGGAGATACAAGTATATTAACAGGGTTTGGATTAGGAGCATCTTCAATAGCATTATTTGCAAGAGTTGGTGGTGGTATATATACTAAAGCTGCTGACGTAGGTGCAGATATTGTTGGTAAAGTTGAGGCGGGAATACCAGAAGATGACCCAAGAAATCCAGCAGTTATTGCAGATAACGTTGGAGATAATGTTGGAGACGTTGCAGGTATGGGAGCTGACTTATTTGAATCTTATGTAGGATCAATTATTTCAGCCATAACTTTAGGAGCTGTAGTTTATAAAGATAGTTTAAATGGAGTAGCTTACCCTATAATTCTAGTGTCTTTAGGTATAATTGCTTCAATTATAGGAACTATATATGTTAAAGTTTCAAAAAGCGAAAATCCACAGAAGTCTTTAAACCTAGGCACTTATATTGCTGGTGGATTGTTCTTAATAGGAGCACTGTTTGCTAGTAAAATGACTTTTGGTACCTTGAACAGTTTTTTTGCTGTTGGTAGTGGAATGATTATAGGGATTTTAATAGGTTCATTAACAGAAGTGTATACTTCAGCGGATTATAAAAGCGTAAAAAAAATAGCTGATCAATCACAAACAGGAGCAGGAACTAATATTATTTCTGGTATGGCAGTTGGTATGAAATCTACTATGGGAACAATATTACTAATAGCTCTTGAAATACTAATAGCTTACTTTGTAATGGGTGGAAGTAATAATAGTTCAATGGGACTATATGGAATTGCTCTTTCAGCAGTAGGAATGTTATCAATAACTGGTCTTATCGTTGCGGTTGATGCTTATGGTCCAATTGCAGATAATGCAGGTGGAATAGCTCAAATGTCAGATTTGCCTGAAGAGGTTAGAGAAATTACAGATAAGTTAGATTCTGTAGGAAATACTACAGCTGCAAAAGGTAAAGGATTTGCTATAGGGTCTGCTGCATTAACATCATTAGCATTATTTGCTTCTTTTGCAGAAGCTTCTGGGCTTATGGAGATAAATATATTAAACCCAGTTACTTTAGTTGGAGTACTTGTAGGAGTAATGCTTCCATTCTTATTTAGTGCCTTAACAATGGAATCAGTAGGTAAGGCAGCAAATGACATGGTTAAAGAAGTAAGAAGACAATTTAAAGAAATAGATGGAATAATGGAAGGAAAGAATGCTCCTGAATATTCAAAATGCGTTGAAATATCAACTCATGCTGCATTAAGAGAAATGATACTTCCAGGTGTATTAGCTATAGTAGTTCCTATATTAACTGGATTTTTATTTGGTGTAGAAGCTTTAGGAGGATTACTAAGTAGTGCGGTTGCCAGTGGAGTTCTAATGGCTATAATGATGGCTAATGCTGGTGGAGCTTGGGATAATGCTAAAAAGTATGTTGAGGAAGGACATTTTGGAGGAAAAGGTAGCGAAACTCATAAAGCTGCAGTAGTTGGAGACACTGTAGGAGATCCATTTAAAGATACATCAGGTCCATCAATGAATATATTAGTTAAACTTATGACTATAATATCATTGGTATTTGCTCCATTAATAGCAGAGTATGGTGGAGTATTATTAGAATTTTTAATTAAATAATCATTAAATAATCACGGCATCAAAGCCCCGATATAATTTCGGGGCTTTAAATTTGCATTTTATTAAATAGATTTATATTGAAAAAAGAAGGGAATTTACAATTAAAGTACAAATATATATAGATATACCAGCTCTAAGGTTGATATGTATGTAGAAATAATTGATATTTTTCCTATCATAGTTGGAACTATTAAATTCACAGTTCACAATTCA
>NZ_DKLM01000053.1:52552-92190 GCF_002455975.1 Clostridium sp. UBA6640 | reverse complement strand
GGGCTTCACTACTGTTCCCCAGAGGTGGAAACACTAGCAATTATATTGCTAGCTAAAAACTCATTAAAGAAATTATTTTGATCAAAAATAATTTCCACCATAATTGTGCATTGTGCATTGTGAATTGAAATACTCAAGGGTGTAGTTATATTGAGCTATACATTAAATCAAGGATGGGTATATATCTATATATAATAAAGTGGTTAAGGGGGATAAAAGTGAAGGAGAGAAACTTTAAGAAATTGTTAGCTATATTTATTTGTGCTGCTTTTATTACTTTAAGTAGTAGTGAAATGATAATGGCAAAAGAGTACTGGGAAGTGTCAAATAACAATGCTGAATCAATTCAAGAAGTAATAAAGTTAGATGAGAATATAGATTTAGATAGCAATGAGAAAGTAAAATTAATTGTTCAATTCGATGAAAAAGATCCATATAAATATAGAAGTACCATTGGTAACTTTAAAAATGACGACACTAATGAGAACTTCATTAAAGAAGTTAATAAAAAGAAAATTACTGAAGTTCAAGTTACAAATTTTTATGATAAGGTATTTAATGGAGTGGCGATAAATATTCCTGCTAATAAGATAGAAAAATTATCGAAGATACCTATGGTTAAGAGCATTTATAGTGATTGTAAAGTAAAAATAAAACCTATTAAAGTTGAAGAAAATTTAAGTAAAGATTCAAAGGTAATTAGTTCAGTACCTTTAAAGAATATTGATAAATTACATGGAGAAGGAATTAAAGGGAAAAATATAAAGATAGGAATTTTAGACACAGGAATTGATTATAATCATCCAGCAATAAAGAATGCTTATAAAGGTGGGTATGATTTTATTGATAATGATAATGATCCTATGGAGACTACATATAAGCAGTGGAAAAATTCTAAAGCACCTGAATATGATGAAAAGGATGAGAATACTTATTATACTACTCATGGTACTCATGTAGCAGGAATAATAGCTGGGCAAGGGATTAAAGAAAATGATGGCTTAGGTATTTTAGGAGTAGCGCCTGAAGCAGAGATATACGCGTATAGAGTTTTAGGACCTTATGGAATTGGAACTATGGAAAGTATTATAAGTGGAGTGGAAAAGGCTGTTGAGGATGGTATGGACATTTTAAATTTATCCTTAGGAATAGATGTAAATGATCCACTATATCCTACATCTATAGCTATAAATAATGCTACTAACTTAGGGGTTACGGTAGTGACAGCATCAGGAAACAATGGTTCAGAGCCATATACAATATCTACACCAGGAACAGCTCCACTAGGGATAACCGTAGGTGCTAGTAATAATAATATGATAATACCTACTATAAAGGGAATTTTTAATTCAACAGATGAAAGTTATACTTTAAGACTATTATTAAAAGATAAAATGCAAAGTTTACAACCTTATAGTAATAGAAGTATCAAAGTTGTTTATTGTGGATATGGCATGAAAGAAGTTTTTAAGGATAAGAGACTAAATGATTCTATAGCCTTAGTTACTAGAGGGAAAAATCCTTTAATAGAAAAAGGAAAAAATGCAAAAGAAAAAGGAGCTCTTTTTACTATAGTAATTAATGATAATGAAGAAGAAGGATACATACCTATGTACTTTGGAGAACATAAAGATTATCCTACTGTGTTTACTTTGCCATTTAAAAAAGGACAAGCCATTTTATCTGCACTTAAAGAAAAAGAGGTTCAATTTAAAATTAATAGTTTTTCTAATTTAGAAATAACTAAAGGAGTATTATTAGATTTTAGCTCTCGTGGACCAGTAAATGAGACTTATATAATAAAACCTGAAATAGTTGCACCAGGAGCTAACATACTATCTTCTGTGCCTAACTATTTTAAAGGAGAAGAAGGAATAGGAAATTATGATAAAGCATATGAAAGACAATCAGGTACTTCTATGGCAACTGCCTATGTAACTGGAGTTGTTGCTTTAATATTAGATAAAAATAAGAACTATAGTCCTTCTGATATAAAATCAGCTTTAATGAATACCGCGGATGACTTAGAATACGATTATAGTGTATATGAGATTGGAGCAGGAATGATAGATGCCTATGAAGCAGTATATTCAAGAGCTAAATTTCAGGTTTTAGATAAGACAGCTTCTTTAAATAAAAATTACGAAAGAATAGAGATAGATAATATAACATCATCTTTAAATTTTAATGAAAATACAAGTAATCAAATAGCTAAAACTAAAAGTCTTAAAATAAGTAATAATTCAGCATTGAATAAGGATTTTAATATAGACGTTAAATATTTAAAGAGTCAAATAGGAAATAGTGCTATTGAAAATAATGTGACAATTGAGATAGATGAGAATGTAACTATAGATAGTATGCATAGTAAATTAATTGATGTTAGGATAGCTGTACCTGAAGATTCAGCATTAGGATATTATGAGGGATACATTATTTTTACCAATAAAAATGATTTAAGTGAGAAATATCAGATGCCTTTCGCTTATAAGAAAATTTAACGTAACTAGCAGAAGCTCCATCTTAAGCGGTAAGAATGAATGTGTAAAACAACTTGCGTATACTATATTGAATCACAGAAAATAGTGATGCTAATGGATTTAGATAGTAACAATTATTAAGATTTTAAATAAAAAAGCATGGATTACCATGCTTTTTTGTTATGGGATAGGGAATGAAAGGCTATAGAGTGTACTATAGCCTATATCAAAATAATCTATTTTTATTTATTATTTTCCAAAATATCTGTTTAATAATCCGTTGAATGCAGCTCCATGTCTAGCTTCATCTTTACACATTTCATGAACTGTATCATGTATTGCATCTAAGTTTAATTTTTTAGCTAATGTAGCTAAATCTTTTTTACCTTGGCAAGCGCCATGCTCAGCATCAACTCTTGCTTGTAGGTTAGCTTTTGTATCAGCAACTACAACTTCTCCTAATAATTCTGCAAATTTAGAAGCGTGTTCTGCTTCTTCCCAAGCTATTCTCTTATAAGCTTCAGCAACTTCTGGATATCCTTCTCTATCAGCTTGACGACTCATTGCTAAATACATTCCAACTTCTGTACATTCTCCTACGAAGTTAGCTCTTAATCCTTCTATAACTTCAGGATCTACGTCCTTAGCTATTCCTATTCTATGCTCATCAGCCCAAGTCATTTGTCCTTCTACTTTTTCTATAAATTTGTCAGCTGGTGCTTTACAAATTGGGCAAAACTCTGGTGCTGAATCCCCTTCATGAATATATCCACATACTGTACAAACAAACTTTTTCATAATAAAAAATCCTCCTCGATAAATAAAAATATTTTTTAGTTTATAGTGTAATTATAATTTACTAATTTAATTAACTGTTTATTTAATTGTTTTAATCTTCCTTACAAGATTATTATATACTATCGGATAATAATTATCAAGAGAAAATTATTATTTTTTAACGAAATTTTGAGAAATTTTTAAAAGTGTGTTATAAATCATTGGAATATAAGGCTTTAGCTAATAACTAATATATATTAATATACTGCTGAAGCCTATCTAAGTCCAAAATTTCTATAGTATTTTTATCAGAATTAATTAATTTATCATTTTTCATATTAATTAATTCTCTTGAAAGGGAAGGACGTTGAACACCAAAATATTCTGATAAACTTTTCTTAGACATAGGAATAGTTAATTTTAAATTTTTTTGCTTTTTATATTCTTGTAGTAAATAGAAACAGAGTTTTTGTCTCAAAGTTTCTAAAGATAGTTCAGTTATTTTCTTATTTAAATTAAGTATCTTACTAGATAAAAGCTCCATAAAATTATTTAAAATTAATGTATTGCCACTACACATTGATATGATGTCTTCTTTTAAAATATACATAACTATTGAATTTTTGTTACTGATAATTGTAGCAGGATATTTATGGTACTCAGAAAAAACAATTGCTTCTCCAAATATATTTCCTGTTTTCAATGTACTAAGTGATACTATTTTACCATTAGGATATTGCTTTTGAATTTCTATAGTTCCTTCAAGTACAATACCTAAGGAAGTACAATCATCACCTTCAAGTGCTAAAACACAAGTTTTACAATTGACACAATTTTTGCATTGATTATATATAGTATATCTAACTGAGGACAAAGTTTTTTTAATTTCTTCTTCTGATAGGTTTTTAAAAANNTTAAAAAGAATGCATTTTTTTAGTGCTTTTATTATATAATCCATAATACACCTCTGCAATTTTATAAGAATTTAGCTAATTATATTTTATATTATATTAAACTTCAAAGGCATTTACATAATTTACATATAAATCATTTTACTACAAATTACATGTTTAGACAAATGTTAATAACCCTATTTAGAGCTTTTACTTCTTACTTTATTTTTATCTTATAAAACTTTTTAAAACCATTCCTAAATAAAATCTATTAAGGAAAGTAATTTATGAAATTACGTCTAATATTTAATATCGAATTAAAAGGAGCTAACATTATAGCAATTTAGGATGAAAACTGAAAATACGTGACTTTATTATAGTTTTTTTATATAATAAGGTAGAATGTATATTAATTTTTTGAGGGGATTTTATGAAACGAATAGATAAACATAATTATTATTTAGATATATGTGAAACAGTTTTAGAAAGAGGAACTTGTTTAAGAAGAAACTTTGCAGCATTGATAGTAAAAAACGATGAGATAATGGCTACTGGATATACAGGAGCACCTCGTGGAAGAAAAAATTGTAGTGATATTGGTGTATGTAGAAGAGAGGAATTAAGAGTTCCTAGAGGAACTAGGTATGAACTTTGTAGATCAGTTCATGCAGAACAAAATGCAATAATCTCTGCAAGACGACATGATATGATAGGATCAATATTATATTTAGTAGGAAAAGAACAGTCTACAGGGAACTTAGTTGAAAATGCATCTCCCTGTGCACTTTGTAAAAGATTTATAATAAATGCTGGTATAGAAAAAGTCATAATAAGAGATACAAAAGACAATTATAGAGAAGTGTTTGTCAGTGAATGGATTGAAAATGATGACTCTCTTACAGAAGAAGAAGGATATTAAAATTAAATATAAATTTTAATTAGGAAGGTTTTATATGAATAATATAATTTTACTAGTGATTATTACAGCAATTATATCAGTAATAGCAACACCTTTAGTTATAAAACTAGCTATTAAGTTAAATGCAATAGATATTCCGAATGATCCAAGAAGAATACATAACAAACCTACTCCACTTATGGGCGGAGTGGCAATTTATATTGCTTTTGTTATAGGAGTAGTTCTAAACATAAGTAATTTTTCTATTCAAGATTTAGGACTTCTTATTGGTGCTACTGTAATTGTAATTGGTGGAATAATTGATGATATTAAGGAATTAAGGCCAAAATATAAGTTGGTTTTTCAAATAGTAGCAGCAATTATTTTAATAGTATTTGGGCTTAAAATAACATTAGTTACAAATCCATTAAATAGTGGAGGTAGTTTTTTAAATTTAGGACTATTAGGAGTTCCCATAACTATTATCTGGGTTATAGGTATAACAAATGCTTTTAATTTAATAGATGGAGTTGATGGTCTAGCCGCGGGTGTAGGATTTATATCTTCACTAACTTTATTTATAGTTTCTATAATAAATGGAAGAGTAGATGCAGCTTTTTTAACTGCTATATTAAGTGGCGCAATTATTGGATTCTTACCTTATAATTTTAATCCTGCAAGTATATTTATGGGAGATACAGGTTCACAACTTTTAGGATTTTTATTAGCAGCCATTTCTATTGATGGAGCAATTAAATCTGCTACAGCTTTAGTTATAGCTGTTCCACTTTTAGCTTTAGGCCTTCCAATTTATGATACACTATTTGCAATGATAAGAAGAAAAGTAAATGGTAAACCTATAATGCAAGGCGATAAAGGGCATCTTCATCATAGATTATTAGGACTTGGCTTAACACAAAGACAAGTTGTTTTAATAATGTATTTAATTAGTGCAATATTAGGTGGTATAGCTATAATTGCAATGCAAATAAGCAGTAAGAAAGCATATTTCTTATTAGCATCAGTAGTTACTTTTATTGCCTTTATAGCTTGGAAACTTGGTTTATTCGATGAAGAACAATAGTTAAGGAGTGAAATCTATGGAAAAAATTAAGGTCTTGTCTGTTTTTGGAACAAGACCAGAAGCAGTTAAAATGGCACCACTTGTTAAAGAGCTTGAAAAAAGAGAAGAATTTGATTCGATGGTATGTGTAACTGCACAGCATAGAGAGATGCTAGATCAGGTACTAGAGATTTTCGATATAAAGCCAGATTATGATTTAAATATTATGGTTGAAAAGCAAAGTTTAAGTGGGATAACTTGTAGAGCGCTTGAGGGTATAGAGGAAGTTATACAAAAGGAGAAGCCACATATAGTATTAGTACATGGAGATACAACTACTACATTTGTAGCTTCGCTAGCTGCTTTCTATAATAAAACAAAAGTGGGGCATGTAGAAGCTGGACTTAGAACTTTTGATAAATACTTTCCTTTCCCTGAGGAAATGAATAGAAAGTTAGCAGGTTCTATAGCAGATTTACATTTTTCACCTACCACTCTTACAAAGGAAAATTTATTAAGAGAAAATGTTAGGGAAGATAGTATTTTTGTTACAGGCAATACTGCAATAGATGCTATGAATTATACTGTTAAGAAAAACTATAAATTTAAAACTGAAGAGCTAAACAACATTGATTTTAAAGATAAAAAGGTAATTATGGTAACTGCTCATAGAAGAGAAAACTGGGGAGAGGGAATAGAAAATATATGTACATCTTTAAAAAAAATAGTTGAGGAAAATGAGGATGTAGAAATAATATATTTAGTTCATTTAAATCCTATAGTTAAAGAGGATGTAGAAAAATATTTAGGTGGAATTAAAAGAGTACACTTATTAAATCCATTGGATACTGAAGAAGCTCATAATCTTATGAATAAATGCTATATGATTATGACAGACTCAGGAGGAATTCAAGAGGAGGCCCCTCATTTAGGTAAACCTGTATTAGTATTAAGGCATGTTACTGAAAGACAAGAAGCAGTACAAGTGGGTACTGTTAAGTTAGTAGGAACAGATATAAATATGATTGTCTTAGAAGCTAACAGACTTCTTAGAGATAAAAATGCTTATGAACATATGAGTAATCTTTCAAATCCTTATGGGAATGGAAAAACCTCTATTGAAATATGCAATATATTAAAAGCTTACTTTTACAATTAATAGGTAAAATTATAGAGCATTAGAATTAACTTTCATAATTCTAATGCTTTTATTTTTTTTGAGTTAGTGAGGAAATGAGAGTAAATAAAAGCAAAATGTAGCTTAAACTTGAATAATTCCATGTATTAATTCACAATATATATATATAAATATAATGAAAAATGCATAAAACTCTATTTGGATTATTCATATTATTAAAAGTGATAAATAATAACCCCTATGAAGTTTTCAGTAAAATGAAATTTTAAAAAATAATAAATTCATAAAATCGTTTAATTTTTAATGCACTATTAGTTTATTGAATTATATTATGAAGCGTTATTCATAACCATTATGAACTAATCAGTCAGAAAATTTCACGTTGTTGAGGAATTGAATAACAATTGAAGGAAATATCTAATGGCTCAGAAAAACAGATTAAAAGAGAGCAAAACATATCCACAATGAAATATTTAGGTATATTGAACTGCAATTCAGAAAAACGACCCAATATAGTCAAATTACAGTGTTTATTAATATTATGTCTAAGCATATAATTTATTGTAGCTTAATAAGCATATACCTTAGTAAGCCATAGAGAGAGGAATTTCAAGTGTATAATGAGAATACATCACTTTTAAAACAAGTAGCAAGCTTTGATTTGATTTTATCATTAATATTTATATCCATAGGATATTTTATATTTGGAAAGGCCTGCTTATTTTTTATGTTAGGAATAGGAATTGCACTAATTAATCTATTAGTAAATAGCTTAGTGTTAAATATATCAGTAAAAGAAAACAACTCAATGTCAAAAATAATTTTAATGCTGAGTCAAATTTATAGAATACTTATAGTTTCATTAGTTGCAGCTTATATAGTTAATAGAAGTACTATTAACTTTTTAATATTTATTGCTGGATATACTTCTCAAATTATTTCATTAATATTATATGGCTTTAAAGCTAAACAATAAGAAAGGGGTGTTTACATGGAGGGGGTTTTACCTATATTTACGTTAAATATATTTGGGTTTCCATTTGATATTACATTAAGTTTAGTAATTCAATGGATTTTTATCGGCGTAACAGCAATATTATCTTTTCTTTATAGTAAAACAATTAAAAGAGTTCCAGGAAAAATTCAAAGTGCCATAGAGATAATAATTGGAAAGCTTAGTGGAATAGTTAGTGAAAATATGGGCGAAGATAAACTAGCCTTTGTTCCTTATATTGGGGCATTAGCATTATATATATTTTCATTAAATATGATAGGAATGTTTGGATTAAAGGCGCCTACATCAGAGTTGAGTGTAACCATAGGATTGTCTCTTACAACATTTTTAGTAATTCAAGGTTACACAATTAAAAAGTTAGGATTAAAAGGATATTTCAAAGGGTATGCTAGCCCTATAGCCCTATTATTACCAATAAATATATTAGAAAGAGTAATGTTACCAGTATCATTAAGCTTAAGATTATTTGGTAACGTATTTGCAGCAACAATGGTTATGGAGCTATTATATGAAGCATTAGGCCATATTCATTTTATTGCAATGATAGGAATTCCAGTTCCCTTTGCTTTTTACTTTGACTTCTTTGATGGGATAATTCAAACCATAATATTTGTAATGTTAACTATGATTCATATCAAGATAACATCAGAACACTAAAAGATTATAAATAAATTAAAGTATTTTAAGGAGGATTTTAATTATGAATATAGATTCAGGTGCATTTATAGCAGGTATGTCAGCAATAGGTGCTGGTATAGCAGCATTATCAGTTATTGGTGGAGGTATAGGAACAGGAAACGCAACTGCTAAAGCTGTTGAAAGTATAGCAAAACAACCAGATGCGAGCGGAAAAATAATGAACGCATTAATCATAGGAGGAGCTTTCTCAGAGGTTACAGCTATATATGGTTTCCTTATAGGATTATTATTAGTTTTATTTGGTGTAAAAGGCTAAGAAAATTATAAAGAAGGGTAGGTGAAAATCCTGGTTTAGGATATAAAGCCAGGATTTTATATGGATATAAATTTAGGTGTAGTTTTAGCTGGAACAATAAACTTTTTTATATTCTTTTTTATACTAAGAAAATTTGTTTTTAAGCCAACAATGGAAATGATAGAATCAAGAAAACAAGAAGTTGAGGCATCTTTTGCAAAGGCTAAACTTGAAGAAGGTAGAGTTGAAGGCTTAAAAATAGAGCAAGAAGAAAAAATTAAGAGATATAAAGAAGAGGGTCAAAAATTAATAGAAACTTATAAAGTTAAGGCTGAAAGAGTTTATGATGAAATGATTGAAGAAGCTAAGAAGGAAGCAGATATAGTTCGTGCAAGAGCTAAGCAAGACATTGAAAGAGAAAAACGTAAAGCTGAAAGTGAAATTAAATCACAAGTTATTGATTTATCTTTAGTTTTAGCTGAGAAAGCGTTAGAGAAGAAAATTGATGAGGATGAGCATAAAAGACTTATTGATGAGTTTATTTCCAAGGTAGGTAATTAAAATGTATGAATTTCTAGACAGAAGATACGCACTAGCATTATATGATGTTTGCGAAAAGCGAGGAACTTTAGAACAAACATTAGAAGACTTAAGTATCATTGTCGAAAGTATGGAAACTGGTGATGAACTTATTAAAATAATAGAACATCCTCAAATACACAGAGCAGCTAAAAAAGAAATTTTCACAAAACTTTTTAAAGATCAAGTTGGTGAGGAGCTTTTAGATTTCTTAATCTTATTAATTGATAAAGATAGAATATTATATTTGAGAGAAAAATATAACCAAATGAGACTTATTTATTTTGAACGTCATAATATGATTGAAGCTGAAGTTAGAACTGCTGTAAGACTAAGTGATGAGCAGAAATTAAGTCTAAAGGAAAAACTAGAAAAAAAATATAATAAAGAAATTGTAATTTCAGAGAAAGTTGATAAAAATTTATTAGGTGGTATGTTTATAAAAGTTGGAGACGACGTTATAGATGGAACTGTAAGAAATAGATTTGAATCAATGAAAGGGCTTATGGAAGAAAAGAGAAAAGATAAAGTTTATTTAGAAGATAAGTTCAAGGTATTAACAGCAATAGTTAAAACTGTTAATCCGCTTACTGAAATTCAAAGAGAGAACCTAATAGCCAATCTTGAAAAGTTCTATGAAAGAAAGTTCGTTATAGAAGAGATTATAGATATTAGTATCTTGGGTGGAATTCATGTAACCGTAGGTGAAGATGTAATTGATGCTACAATAAAAGGAAAGCTTATGAACTTTAAGCATCGAGGAGTTTTATTCAAAGGACCATTATCAGATAGAAGTTTTGAAGAACTTGATGAAAGTATAGATGAACAACAAAAATTAAGAAGCTATGATAATAAAAAGAAGACTATTGAAGCTGAAGTTAGAACGGCAACAGCTTTAAATGATAGTCAAAGAAAAGATCTAGAAAAGAAATTATCAGAATTCTATAGCGTTAATGTTGTTATAAGAGAAGTTATTGATGAAAATATTTTAGGTGGAGTTTATATCAAAATAGGAGAAGATATAATCGATGGTACTGTTAAAGGTAAGATAAAGAGTATGAGGCAATCCATACAGTAAAAGTAGATGTGTCTTTATATAGGATTGAGGTGAAATAATGCATATTAAACCAGGAGAGATAACGGCTCTTTTAAAAAAAGAATTAGATAAATATGAAAATAAGATTAATACCGTAGATGCTGGTACAGTAATTCAAATAGGTGATGGTATAGCTAGGGTATATGGATTAGATGACTGCTTAGAGGGAGAGCTTTTAGAATTCTCTAACAAAGTATATGGTATGGCTCTAAATTTAGAGCAAGACAATGTAGGTTGTGTTTTACTTGGTTCAGAAAAAGGAATCAAGGAAGGCGATATAGTACACAGAACTGGTAAGATTGTAGAAGTACCAGTAGGTGAAGAGATGATAGGTAGAGTTGTAGATTCATTAGGAGTGCCTATTGATGGCAAAGGACCAATAAATACAACAGAATTTAGACCAGTTGAAGTGAATGCACCAGGTGTTATTGAGCGTCAATCAGTTAAGCAACCATTACAAACAGGTATTAAGGCAATTGACTCAATGATTCCAATAGGAAAAGGACAAAGAGAGTTAATTATAGGAGATAGACAAACAGGAAAAACAGCTTTAGCTTTAGATGCAATATTAAATCAAAAAGGTAAAGATGTTGTTTGTATCTATGTTGCAATAGGTCAAAAACAATCAACAGTTGCACACATAGTTAACAGTTTAAAAGAAATGGGTGCATTAGATTATACAATTGTAGTATCTTCTACTGCTTCACAATCAGCACCACTACAATATTTAGCACCTTTTGCAGGTTGTAGTATGGGTGAATATTTCATGAATAAAGGTAAAGACGTCTTAGTGGTATACGATGACTTATCTAAGCACGCTGTTGCTTATAGAACAATGGCATTACTACTTAGAAGACCACCAGGAAGAGAGGCCTATCCAGGAGATGTTTTCTATTTACATTCAAGATTATTAGAAAGAGCTGCAAAGCTTTCTGATAAATTAGGTGGAGGGTCATTAACAGCCCTTCCAATAATAGAAACTTTAGCAGGGGATGTTACAGCATATATACCTACTAACGTTATTTCTATTACTGATGGTCAGATCTTCTTAGAAGCAGAGTTATTTTATGCAGGACAGAGGCCAGCAGTTAATGCAGGTATATCAGTTTCCAGGGTAGGAGGAAATGCTCAGATAAAAGCTATGAAGCAGGTAGCAGGAACATTAAGATTAGAACTTGCTCAATATAGAGAGCTAGCATCTTTCGCACAATTTGGTTCTGACCTTGATAAAGAAACTAAAAGAAGGCTTGAAAAAGGTAAAAGATTAGTTGAAATACTAAAGCAAGATCAATATGTTCCTATGCCAGTTGAAAAACAAATTATGATTTTATATGCTGGTGTTCATGGTCATATAATGGATGTACCTGTGAATAAAATTAAGGAGTTTGAAAGAGATTTCTTAGAATTTATGAGTACCAATCATAGGGAAGTTGGAAAACTTATATTAGAAAGAAAAGAATTAGATAAAGAAATTGAGGATAAACTTGTAGCTGCTATAGATGAGTTTAAAAGTGAATTCTCATTAGAACTATAGAGGTGTAGAAAATGAGTGCAACAGGACTTATAGTAATTAAAAGAAGAATTAAATCTATAAAAAACACTAGGAAAATTACAAAGGCATTAGGACTAGTTGCTACCTCAAAGCTTAAAAAGACAAGGCAAAGATTGTCAGCTAATAATTACTATTTTAAAGAGTGTGAAGAAGTGTATAATGAGGTTTTAAAGAGCTATGAAGATGAGAGTATTTACACCGTCAAAAACAATAGTTCTAAAAAGTTATATATTGTACTTACTTCTGATATGGGCTTATGTGGCTCCTTTAATGGCTCTATAGTAAATTACGTTATAGATGAAATTGAAAATGATATAGAAAATAGTTTAGTACTAGTTGTAGGAGCAAGAGGAAAAACACTGTTCAATAGATATAAAATTGACACAGTGGCAGAATATGTTGATGTAGGTGATATACCTACAGTTAAAGAATCCTCAGCTATATATAATCATGCCTTTGATTTATACAGAAAAGGAGAAGTTTCAGAAGTCCATATTGTTTATACAGAGTTTATTTCTCAGCTTCAAAAACATGCTAAAATGGAAAAAATACTACCAATTAATATGGAGGATTTTAATCATTCTAATGGAGCTTTAGAGTTTAATACTAATTCAGAAACTTTAACTGAAAATGTAATAAATTTATATTTAAACGGAAAAGTACTAAATTCTATGCTTCATTCTAAAGTTTGTGAACAAAGTTATAGAATGGAAGCTATGGATGGAGCAACTAGGAACTCAGATACTTTATTGGATCAGCTTAACTTAAAGTATAACAGAATAAGGCAAAGTGCCATAACTCAAGAACTTTCGGAAATAGTAGGCGGAGCACAGGCACAAGAATAATTTTAAAAAGACTGATGAATTTGGAGGGGTAATATGTCACAGCGAATAGGAAAGGTCGTACAAATCATAGGACCTGTTATAGATATAAAGTTTGAATCAGGATCACTTCCAAATATATATAATGCTATAGAAATAAAAATGGATGGCAAAACTATAATTGCAGAAGTTGAACAACATATAGGTGATGAGATAGTAAGAACTATAGCAATGGAAAGCACAGAAGGTTTAAAAAGAGGAGTTAAGGCAGTAGATACGGGAAGAGCAATTGCAATCCCTGTAGGAAACCCTGTACTTGGAAGACTTTTCAATGTATTAGGGAAGCCAATTGATGATCAAGGTGAATTTAACGGAGAAGGCTATTATACAATTCACAGACCAGCACCTTCTTTTGAGGAGCAATCTGTAGAACCTGAGGTTTTTGAAACTGGAATCAAAGTTATTGACCTTATAGCACCATATCAGCGTGGCGGAAAGATAGGTTTATTTGGTGGTGCAGGAGTAGGAAAAACTGTATTGATTCAAGAGCTCATAAATAATATTGCAAAGGAACACGGTGGACTTTCTGTTTTCACTGGTGTTGGAGAAAGAACAAGAGAAGGTAATGACCTTTATAATGAAATGAAAGAATCTGGAGTTATTAACAAGACAGCTTTAGTTTTCGGACAGATGAATGAACCGCCTGGAGCAAGAATGAGAGTTGCATTGACAGGTCTTACAATGTCTGAATACTTTAGAGATCAAGGTCAGGATGTGCTGTTATTTATAGATAATATATTTAGATTTACACAAGCAGGATCTGAGGTTTCAGCATTACTTGGAAGAATTCCAAGTGCCGTTGGATATCAACCAACGCTTGCTACAGAAATGGGAGCGCTTCAAGAGAGAATTACATCTACTAAAAACGGTTCTATAACTTCTGTTCAGGCGGTATATGTTCCGGCGGATGATTTAACAGACCCAGCACCAGCAACAACATTTTCACACTTAGATGCAACAACAGTTCTTTCAAGATCAATAGTTGAGCTAGGAATATACCCAGCAGTAGATCCGTTGGAATCAAGCTCAAGAATGCTTGACCCTAGAATTGTTGGAGAAGAACATTATGAGGTAGCAGCTAAAGTTAAACATATATTAGAAAGATATAAAGAACTTCAAGATATAATTGCTATATTAGGAGTAGATGAACTTTCAGAAGAAGATAAACTTGTAGTTAGTAGAGCAAGAAAAATTCAGAGATTTTTATCTCAGCCATTTACTGTAGGAGAACAATTTACAGGAATTAAAGNNAAATAATATACCAGTATGTTAGCCTATTTTCTATCATACTATGTTGTCAGAAACCGCCCATAGCATCACTATGAGCAGAACCTGAAGCCTTGTCTAATATAAAATATACTAACATCTTTGGATTATTATTTTCCTTCAGACGCTTAAGAATAAGAATAAAATTTATGAAAGAGGAAAGCTATGGAGAAAAGTTTCAAACTTATAATAATGACTCCAGATAAAGAATTTTATAAAGGTGAAGTTGTGAAATTAAACTCAGAAGGTGGTGAAGGAAGATTTGGAATACTTCCTAACCATATATCTATGGCATCTGACTTAGTACCAACTATAACTACCTTTCAAGATATAAATGATAAAGAATTTCATGGCTTTACATCTAACGGAGTTATAAAAGTAAAGAATAATGTAGTGACAATGTTATGTAGTGCGGCTGAATGGCCAGAAGACATAGATGAAGAAAGAGCTAAATCTGCTAAAGAGAGAGCAGGAGAACGACTAAAAAATAAAGAAAATATAGATATTGAAAGAGCGGAAAGAGCTCTTAGAAGATCTTTAATGAGACTTAAAGTATCTTCAATAAAATAATTAATTAGCATTATAATATTGTATGTAAATACTGCAATGTAAGCTTCCACAAATAGTAACACTATTTGTGGAAGCTTATTTTTTGATAATATAAGTATTTTTAGAGAAGTGTTAAATCACAAGTAAAAGAATGATATATATAGATGTACCATTTCCAAATTTGATCTATCACTGAAAGTAATTAATATTTATCGGTATTTCCACTAATACTACTAAATTAACAATTCACAGTTGTGGATATTTCTCAGTAGTAACTGAGAAATTTAGAATTGATTAACCGTAGTGGCGAACGGTGTTCGCCATATAATAATTAGCAATTGTATTGCTAATTAAAAAATCTATTAAAGAAATTATTTTGATTAAAAATAATTTCTACCTTAATTGTGAATTGTGAATTGAAATACTCAAATTTGTAGCTATATTTAGTTATACATTAATTTTCATTAGGAACCCTATAATATATATCGTTCTTATTAAACAACGTGTCAGATAGAAATTGCAAAATTTTAGATGTATAAATTTGTCGATTTCCTAGGAAATATATATTTAAGGATAAAAATTTCTACTTTAATATATACTATGTATATATTATGTTGGAAAGGAAGAGAAAAATGGATAATAATAGAATTAAAGTGCCGGATTCTTCTGTAGCTAATATTGAATACGAATATGAAGAAGCAGTAAAGCAGTTCATGAATAATAGTGTAGAATTAAATGGAGAGAAGTATATCGATTTAAATACTGCTATTAGATTATTAAAGAATGTCTCTACTTTTTCTTCTTTATTTAGCTAGCGTTAAATATAGCTATAATTATAGAATTCTATGAAAAGTGCTTAGTCACTTTTCTTCTTTGTTACATAAATTTATAAGCATATTTTGAAAAAATTTTAAAATATAGTCATGTAATTCTTATAGGATTTACATTTATAGAAGAAATTAAATAGAGATACAACAATTTGTCATTTTCGTTTACAATTATATATTATTTATTATTTTAAATTTTTAATTATATATATGAAGAGTTATGATAATTAATCATAACTTTTTTTGTTTTTCTACATTATTAAACAACAATGCACAAATTTGATGCTTTTATTATATATTAATAATATATAACATAACAATGCCCTAATGAGTAGCCCTCTTCATAGTTGAGGAGGGATAATTTATTATTTTCCTAAATAAGGGAATAAAAAATTATACCCAAGTCAATAATTTAGATGAATGGGGGAATTGATATGGTTAAGAGAAAAAGAATAGTAAGTTTTTTGATAATGGCTATAGTTATAATTAATTTTAATATATTTTTGTCTCAAGCTAAAGAGAGAGTAGATGTGTTTAATGAAGTCTTATCTATAACAAATAGTAAAATAGTAGAGGCTTCTATTACAACCACCTTTAAATCCAATAAGGATTATGATTACTACTATAAAAACTTGTTACTATTATTAAGAGAGTATACAACTTCAATGGAAGAGAAAACAATATATGATAACTCTAATTATAGAGAATTTAAGTTTGATAATATTTATGGTTATATTGAGAAAGTTTGTTATAAAGATGAAACTTTAATAACTATAAATTTAGTAGAAAAAACTAATGAAAATAAATTAGAAGATTTAAAAGGGGTATTAGATAAAATATTGTTAGAACATGCTTATAATGTACAATATTATCTTCAAATTAAGTCTATGCTTGAAGAAAACGATTTAGAAACTGTAAATTGCAGTATAATAAATGCTTTAGAGAATAGGAAAACCACAGGTTTAAGTACTGTAAATTTGAATAATGGTTATAGCACTATTTGTAATACTAAAAATTATATTGCTAAAAGAGTAAATGATGAATTGATAGACTTCCAATTTGCTGTTGTAAGATACTCTTCAGGTAATTATTTAATTATGGGTACCCCGGAAATAACCTTAACGTTTTAAATCAGCACTATTGATGGAGGATTAACATGGATAAATTTATTTTAAAAGGTGGTAAAACATTAAGAGGAGAAGTGAATATAAGTTCAGCTAAAAATTCAGTGTTGCCTATATTAGCGGCGACAATATTAAGCGGCGGGCAGTGTACTTTGAAAAATGCACCTATGCTAGAAGATGTTTATGTGCTTTGCGATGTGCTAAGATCACTCTATGCAGACGTAGATATAGATTCCAAAAGTAATATTGTAAAAATAAATACTTCAAAATTAAATGATAGCAATGTTGACCATGATTTAGTAAGAAAAATGAGAGCTTCCTTTTTAATAATGGGAGCAATGATTGGACGATTTGGAAGATTTAAAATTTCTCTTCCAGGAGGATGTAATATAGGGTCAAGACCTATAGATCTGCATTTGAAAGGATTATCAGCCTTAGGTGCAGAGATTACTATGGGTCATGGATATGTAGAGGCTACAGCAGAAAAGCTAATAGGTAAAAAAATATATTTAGATTTTCCTTCTGTAGGAGCAACAGAAAATATAATGATGGCAGCAGTTTTAGCAGAGGGAGAAACCATTATTGAAAATGCAGCAGAAGAACCAGAAATTGTTGATTTAGCTACTTTTCTAAGAAAAATGGGTGCGGATATTCAAGGTGAAGGAACAGATACAATAATAATAAAAGGTGTAGATGCATTAGATGGAGTAAGTCATACACCTATATTTGATAGAATTGAGGCAGGAACTTTTATGATAGCGGCTGCTATTACTAGAAGTAAAATAAAAATCAATAATATTGATGAAGAGTGTTTAAAACCAGTTATTGCAAAGTTGAAGGAAATGGGAGTTGTAATTGAATGTGCTGGTAATAGTTTAATTGTTGATGGCAGTGGTATATTAAGGCCTATAGATATAAAAACTATGCCATATCCAGGATTTCCAACAGATATGCAGTCGCAAATGATGAGTCTGTTAAGTACAGTAAAAGGAACCAGTCTAATAACAGAAACTATATTTGAAAATAGATTTATGCAAGTTGGCGAGCTTATAAGAATGGGAGCAAACATTAAAATAGATGGAAGATGTGCTATAGTAGAAGGCGTAGATATGCTTACGGGAGCAGCCATAAAGGCAACAGATTTACGTGCAGGTGCAGCATTGGTATTAGCTGGACTTTGTGCTAAGGGAGAAACTATAGTATCAGATATATTTCATATAGATAGAGGATATGTTTCTATAGAAAAAAAATTGAGGGAGCTTGGAGCAGATATTGAGAGAATTAGAGTATAGATAAAAGAGATTATGAATTTTATTCATAGTCTCTTTTTATTTTCCTACTTGGTATACCTATATAGATATACAAGCTCTAAAATTAATATATATGTGAAAATAATTGGTATTTCTTAGCATTATAATTGAAACTATTGAATTCACAATTTCGGATATTT
The DNA here is from genome assembly GCF_002455975.1 of Clostridium sp. UBA6640. Classification (GTDB taxonomy): domain Bacteria; phylum Bacillota; class Clostridia; order Clostridiales; family Clostridiaceae; genus Clostridium_J. The sequence continues at coordinate 73,668 of NZ_DKLM01000053.1, read as the reverse complement.
CTCAGTGGCAACTGAGAAATTTAGAATTGATTTTGTAGCGGCGAACAGTGTTCGCCATAATCACTAGCAATTTTATATTTCTAGTCAAAAATATGTTTTTAAAAATTGTTTTTCTAAAAAATAATTTCTTCCTTAACTGTGCATTGTGAATTGTACACTAATCTAAGTTGTGAATTGATATATCAAACTGTAACTTAGATTCAGACATACATTAAATTTTAGAGTGATTTATCTATATAACATTAACATAATAATTATTTTAATAAATTAGTGGTTATATTATTGGAAATTTATTAATAAATATCTAATAACTTTAATAATATTTTAATGACAATATTATAAATACATACAGTAAATTAACATTAAAGCTTATGAAATACTGAGTGGGGGGAGAATAAAATGAGATCTACAAATAACTATAAAAATGTAAACAAATGCAAAGGGATACTCTCTGAGGATTTGGCTTCACAAATTATTAGAGTGTTAATATTTTTAGCTTTAGGACTTGTATTTTTATTATTATCAACTTATTTTATTTTAGGAGATAATAAAGAAGAAACTACTAATCCTTTTGAAATAAAGGAACAAGAAGTAAAAATAAAGGATGGTAACAGGGGGAAGAGTACAGCAACTACTTATAATATTAATGTACCTGCAGTAAAAATTTATCTTAGTAAAGAGAATAGAATTGCCGAGCTATCGTTAGAGGAATATATAAAAGGAGTAATCAGCAGCGAAATGCCTATAAACTTTGAAGCAGAAGCTTTAAAGGCGCAAGCAGTAGCTGCAAGAACATATACTATTGCACATACTAAAGCATTAGGGGGAGGATGCCCAAAGGGGAATGGGGCAGATCTTTGTGATACTATTCATTGCCAAGTTTATATGAATAAGGAAAAAAGAATGGAACTTTGGGGGGACTCAGCAAATGAGAATTGGAAGAAAGTTGAAGAGGTCGTGAAAGTGACAGAAGGTCAAGTTATTACCTATAATAATGAATTAGCAAGAGGAGCATATTATTTTTCAACTAGCAGTGGAAGAACAGAAAATTCTGAGGATGTATTTGTTAATGCTCTTCCATATTTAAGAAGTGTTGAAAGTAAAGGTGAAGAACAAGCACCTAGATATAAAAGTATTGTGAAAATACCTTATGAGCAGTTAGTAGATAAAGCGAATAATGAATATAATGCTAATATGGTAGTAAGTAATATTAAAAGTCAAATTAAAATATTAGGACGAACTGAGGGCGGAAGCGTGAAGGAAATAAAGCTAGGAGATACTGTTATAGCAGGAACTAAATTTAGAACCTTATTTAATCTAAATTCTGCTAGTTTCAATTTAAATTTTCTAGATAACGAATTAGAAATAAGCTGTAATGGTTTTGGCCATGGTGTAGGTATGAGTCAGTGGGGGGCAAATGCTATGGCTAAAGATGGTAAAAGCTACAAACAAATATTAAATCATTATTATAAGGGTGTAGAAGTAACTAAAATTAATAGATAATTTTAGAAATAAAATTTTGAATTTACTTCTTTGTTGAAGTTACACAATTGTTTTTATTAAAAATCCATTTGAAGAAATCAATCTGTAAATTTAATTTTAATTATAATTGTAGATTATTCATCTTCAATTTTTAATTTATTAAATATTCATTTTTAAATTTAGAAAGTTTTTAAGAAAAGTGATGAGCTCACTTTTCTTTTTTTATAAGTAAATATCCTTCATTCTGCATAAAATTGATTAACTATTTCTCTATATATGAAATATGTATATATATAGAAATTACCTAAATTTTTAATTAAGCCTCGTTAATTTTTATATTCTTTTATTTATATTAAAAATATATCTATAAAAGTGCAATTATATAAATATATATATTAATAAGTTAATTGAAATAGTAAATTTAGTCGAAAAATAAGGAAAAAATTTCATATATAAATTGAATGAAGTTATTTATATAGGACAACAATATTAGTGGAGGTGTTTTTATGGATAATAAATCTAAATTTAAACAATTCTTAAAGAAGGAGGGCTTCTACGTAATCCTGTTTGTATGCTTATGTGCTGTGGCTACGGTAGCAGTTATAACAGCTGGAAATAGAAAAGATGTTGCTACTAATCCACCTGTGATAGAAGAAACTGCAAAAGCTGAAGGTGAGGCATCGATAGATCCTAAGAACTTTAATGATGCATTACAGGTTAAAAAAGAAGAATTAGAACCTGTACCAAATATTCAAGTTCAAAAGGAAAATGATAGTAAGGCTGTATCAAAACAAACTAATAGCGAAGCTGTAAATCCTGTTGAAGGTTCATTAGCAAGAGCTTATTCAGAAGATCCTGTATATATGGCATCAACTAAGGACTATAGACCACACTTTGGTATGGATATTAAGACTGAAAAAGGAGCACCTGTTGTAGTATCTATGGATGGAGTTGTTAAAGCTGTAGATGTTTCAACTGAGGGAACATATGTAGAAGTAGATCACCAAAACGGAGTTCTTACTAAGTATTGCAACTTAGAAGAAAAAGTAAATGTTAAAAAAGGTGATAATGTTAAAGCTTCTCAGGAATTAGGAAAAATAGGAAACACAACAAACTTCGCTTATGAAGAATATGGTCCACATTTACATTTTGAAGTATCAAAAGACGGAAAAAGTGTAGATCCAGCTAAATTTGTTAGTTATAAAAAATAACTATTTAGTTAACCATTTATCTTAAGTGAAAAATATTAGTTCATAACTAACTTAAATATTAGTCATTTTCCGATTATGTCGGAAAATGACTGATAACAAAGTAATTTAAACCAAATTTTTAGCATATTTATAAATATAGAAGGGTTAAGGAGGTAACACTTTGAAAGACTACATCGAAGATAGAGTATTAGAGGTTGCAAAATATATTATTGAATCTCAAGCTACTATTAGAAAAACAGCTGTAGTATTTGGGGTAAGTAAAAGTACCATACACAAGGATATGACAGAAAGACTACCCAAGATAAATCCAAAGATTGCTGAAGAGGCAAAAAATATTCTGGATTTAAACAAAGCTGAAAGGCACATAAGGGGCGGTAAGGCCACAAAGATGAAGTACAAAACGATTGAAGGATAAAATATTTCGTATTATAATAAGATAATATAAAAGATTTTTATTATAAGTCTGTATATATTAAAATACGAAAGAGCAGGAGTGAATTTTAAGATGTTTTTTTTCGGAATGGGGACAGACATGGGTATAGATTTAGGTACCGCTACAGTGCTTGTGTATATTAAAGGAAAAGGTGTTATTTTAAAAGAGCCTTCAGTAGTTGCCATAAACAAAAATGCAAATAAAGTTTTAGCAGTTGGAGAAGAAGCAAGAAAAATGATAGGAAGGACTCCAGGAAATATAGTGGCAATTAGGCCACTAAGAGATGGAGTAATTTCAGATTATGATGTAACAGAAAAAATGCTTGAACACTTTATAAGAAAGGCTTGTGGAAATAAGAAATCAGCTCCAAGGGTAGTAATTTGTGTTCCTTGTGAAGCTACAGAAGTTGAGAGAAGAGCAGTTGAAGATGCAGCAAGAAATGCTGGTGCAAAAAAAGTTCATTTAATAGAAGAGCCTTTAGCTGCAGCAATAGGTGCAGGTCTTGATATTTCAAAGGCAAGTGGAAATATGGTAATTGATATTGGTGGAGGTACCACAGATATCGCAGTTATTTCACTAGGCGGAATGGTTGTTAGAGAATCAATCAAAGTTGCCGGTGATAATTTTGATGAATCAATAACTCGTTATATAAGAAAGAAGCATAAGCTTATGATCGGTGAAAGAACTGCTGAAGATTTAAAAATTAATATAGGTTCTGCCTATAAAAAAGAAGAAGAAATAAGTATGGAAATAAGAGGAAGAGACCTTATTACAGGACTTCCCAAAAATATAGTTGTTAATTCAACAGAAATGAGAGAGGCTCTAGGAGAGGCGGTAGCGGCTATAGCGGAATGTACTCATGCAGTATTAGAAAAAACTCCACCTGAACTTGCAGCTGATATAGCTGAGAAGGGTATAGTTATGACTGGTGGTGGAGCACTTCTAGATGGATTAGATAAGCTAATACAAGATTATACTAAAGTTCCTGTATATGTAGCTGAAGATTCAGTTTCTTGTGTTGCGCTAGGAACTGGCAAAGCTTTAGACTTCATAGATAAAATGGATGATTCATTCAGTGGAGAAGATTTATCGTTTTATTAATTTAATATAGAAGATAGTTATTAAAAGGACATACTCTAAAGTATGTCCTTTTAATTTTCACCTTATTAGCAGAGCTTCATCATTCTTTCTTATAGAAGTCCTTTAACCAAGGTAATTAATAGAAATAGGATTAGTAAAATTTATTGTCTAAAGGTTGAATACATTATTTAATTGGTGAGACAATAAAGCCTTAAAGTTTTTTCCTAATTGTACTTATATTTACAACTTTTTATATGATTTTAGGTTGAAATAACTGCAATCTTTATTTTAATACTGCAGACTAAAGTGAAAAAGCCTCTCTAAAAATTAGAGAGAACTTTTTTTATGATTCTTTTGAAATTTCTTCGTTAAAAACTAAATAATAAGAGTGTATTAGTGCACGAGTTACTACTTTAGATAACTGCATTATTAGATTTAGTCTTATATTTCTATTTGTAAATAATTCAGTATCTTCACTAGAATCTACAATTCCAATTATAGATATATCCCCTACTTGAGGAAGTTGTTTTCCCACACCTTTTCCAGGGTTGATAGGAAAGTCTCTTACTTGTATTTCTCCTATACTGGAAAAAGGACCTAAGCAAGCATCTATACCAATTATTTTTGCCTCTGGATGTTTAAGTTTTATTTGAGATAGTTTACTTTCAAGATTTAAGGCATGAATAGGTTCTGAAATTGTACCATAAACTGGTAGTGGGAACTGTTTATCCTTTAAAAAAGTTCCTACTAAAGGTCCTAAAGAGTCCCCTATGCATCTATCAGTTCCTATGCAAATAATGATAGTATCTTCATCTAAATAGTCTTTAATAAAATTTGCTAAATTATAATAGGCTAAGGGACTGTCATAATGCGTCTTCACTCTAGTCACCTATTACACCTCCTAATTAATTATTTATAATTTAAATAATGCACATTTTAATTAGCTAAAAATTAAAAGTATAAATTATAGAAATAAGTATCTTAATATCTTATTAGACTAGCGATATAAAATTGCTAATGATTATGGTGAACACTGCTTACTGCTACAGAATAAATTCTAAATTTCTCAGCAATAGCTGAGAAATGCCCACAATTGTGAACTGTGAATTGTGAATTTAGTAGTATTAGTGGTAACACCAATAAATGTTAAATACTTTCAGGGATAGATCAAATTTAGAGGTGGTACATCTATATTGATATACAATGGTCTTAATAAAATATATATGCTAAATAATATATAGTAATTATTGAATTCTATAAAAATATAGAGATATATAGGAAAGTAAAGAAATTAAAAGAAAAACTAATAATCGAAAATATAAGCATTTAAAAGATATTTCTAAGTAACGTTGGAATTGCTAAAGATTACATCGTAATAAATGTATATTTGTTAAATTTTAGGTAAAGAATTATAAAAGATATTTTAACTACAAGGATGTGATGTAATGAAAAGAAAGATCTGTTCTTCTATAATTATTCTTTATACTATATTCACTATATGCATTTTTAAATTTTATGCTACAGATAAAAGAGATGAGGAGATAGTATCAAATATACTTAATAGTGAGAATGTAGAGATAGATAATAATCAAGCTTTTGACATTGATGGAAAGAATGAGCTAAATGAGCTACATAAAGAAAAAGATTTAAAAGAAGAAAATTTAGAAAAAAATATTGAAATAGATAATAATAAAAGTAAAATTAGTGACAGAGACTTAAATACAAAACTATTTTTAGATGAAGCTTATGATAGTGCAGAAGTAATAGTAGAAGGAGAATTCGACTCTTATAATATTGAGCAGAGGAAAAAAAATTCAGTAATAAAAATCCCACCAGAAGAAATTGAAACAGCATTATCCGTTAATGATAAAGTGAAGCTTTTTTCGGTGAGTGATAAGATACCAAAAGAGGAACAGAATAAAATTAGCGATTATCTGCAATATAAAAATCAAAAGATAGGAGTAAGAAAGAGCTTAGATGTATTAAAAAATTACTTATCAGAAAAAGAGCTTTATGAAGTTAAGAAAATAGCGAGAAAATTCATAGATATGGATACTGTAGAGAATACTGATTAATTTATATACAGGATTCCTTAATGAAGATTTAACTTATGCATGATTTTAATTTCTATAATAAAATTTTTACAATGAATTAAAAATTAAGAATGAATAATAAAGAATTATGCTTAAAACTCCACAATCAAAGCCTTCGGAGTTTTTCAAAATAAAGTTCATTTTATCCTGATTGTGTGAAATTACCCTATCTTCTATAAGCGGCAGATGAATGGCGCTTGTCGATAGGCAACAAGTGTGACAAAGTATAGTCAGTTACATTGACTGAATCTTTAGTGTTGGAAGAAATTATATAAAATTAAAATAATAACTGTAGTTATGCGGAATATGAAGTAAAAACAAGAAAAATGGAGGTAGTAAAATATAAACACCGAAAATGATACAAAAAAAACTTGAAAAAATAGTTATAAAATTATATACTATTCCTTGTCAATGTTCTCAGAAAATTTTTTGAAGAACTTGCGAAAATGCTGACATTTCTTGATAGATAGTCAGTTTTATAATGTGGAGGAGTTCCCGAGTGGCCAAAGGGGGCAGACTGTAAATCTGTTACGTTTCGTTTCGATGGTTCGAATCCGTCCTCCTCCACCAAATTATGGTCGCATAGCTCAGCTGGGAGAGCATCTGCCTTACAAGCAGAGGGTCACAGGTTCGATCCCTGTTGCGACCACCATTAAAAATTACATAATATGCTGGCATGGCTCAACGGTAGAGCAGCTGACTTGTAATCAGCAGGTTGTAGGTTCGATTCCTATTGCCAGCTCCATAATATGGAGGAGTTCCCGAGTGGCCAAAGGGGGCAGACTGTAAATCTGTTACGTTTCGTTTCGATGGTTCGAATCCGTCCTCCTCCACCAAGTCAAAAGCTACATTTGTTCTCTTATTTTGAGAGATCAAATGTAGTTTTTATTTTGTAAATAATCACGCTTTCATACGCAGTAGTCATAAGCCTGCTGCGTTTTTTATTAAAAAACCTATTTGAAGAAATTAATTTGTAAAATTAATTTCAACCATAATTGTCAATTGTCCATTGACTAAAGATGGATTAATTTATTTTACAACTAGCAATGTAGATGGAAGAGGAAATTCTAATGTAGGTGATGATAAAATTATCCGACTCATTCCGAAAAAAAGTGATATCTAAAGAAGCAAAGAGAACTCACTTTGGTCATACTATCTGTAGAACGGATAATAATCATAAAGAGCAAGAAAACAATGATATTTATATTTACTTAACGTCCCAAAAGATATATTTAATAAGATGTCTTTTTTTATTTCTATAGAGAATTAATAGAGAAAATTCATCATTTTAAGAGTTATATGAGCAATATTGACAAGAAAATTCCATTATGCTAGTATTATCTGTAATTATTAGGCTGTAACTCCTATTATTACTGTTGATTTTGTAATTTAGACGATTTCTAAGTGGTTAAGAGTACAAACTGTAAACTTGTTGGTGATTTGAATTTTTCATCCTCCACCAAGAACTAACTACTTAATGAATATATCGAGTTTTATGGTAAAATATTTTTGATTACTAGAAAGGCAATTATAAGTATGGAATATAGATTTCACATAGATATAAAAGAAGGATATGAAGACATGCTTATGCAATATTCAGAAATGCGAACACAGTTTTCAACAATACGTGATTTCAAAACCAATCAAAATGATAAGGAAATTATATATGATATAGATTCTAACTATGGAGAAGGATGTATAAAAGTTTATAAACTCATGGGAAATGTAACACTTACAATTTTTGATGTAGTCTTTCACCAGGACATTATAATAGAGTTTGATTTATCACAAGAATACTTTGAAGTAGAATACTGTGTTGGCGGTTGTTTATGTATAAAAGAGTCCAAGATTGGCAGCATGTGTTTGTCTCCAAATGATATTTCTGTATCAATGTCTAGAGGAACATGTGGTTCAGTAAGGTATTGTGCCGGTCAGAAATATCAAGGCATTTCTATTACTGCTGAAAAAGTGGCTATTGATTCTTATTTTGGAAGTTATGGAATTGAACTTTGGGAGGAGACAATAGAACAATTGGAAAATACGCTTAGAGAACAATATTATCAAGGAATAAAAGCAGCTCCTGAAATTGGGAATGCATTTTTACAAATATTCAATTGTAGTTTACCTAAAAAATCAAAAATTTTATTTTTTGAAAGTAAAGTAATGGAAATATTCTCGAAAATAATATCCTATGAAATCCTCGGAACAGACTTAACAGAGCAAATATCTTTGAGTGAATTTGAAATCAATCAAATAAAAAAAGTGCCAGAAATATTAATGACAAATTTATATGAACTTCCAACTGTTAGTACTCTATCAAAGCAATTAGCTATCAACAGAAATAAGTTGGCTAAAGGTTTTAAGATGATATATGGAGATACTATTTTTAGATATCATCGTAAAATGTGTTTGCAACGTGCTGCTACGTTATTGCTAGATACAGATAGGCCAATTAATGAAATTGCTTTGGATGTAGGATACTCAAATCCAAGTAATTTTTGTTATGCATTTAAAAGAGAATTTGGAATAACACCATTGCAGTATAGAAGTACATTACTTTAGTTTCCAATTGCTCGATATATAATTTTGTAATATTCACCTATTTACAAATTTTATTTTTAGATTTGTATAGTTTATTAGTTTATCAATCTGTCTTTAAGCTTAAAGCCACAGGGTAATACCTGTGGCTTTGTTTTGCTTAAGATAAATTCCAATTTTTAAGGTTAATAATTATTAAATAATAAGTTTTTTGAAATGTTTTAGTGAATATAGCCTGAAATACCCTTAAGTAAACTTTATATTACTATATATAAAGTTCCCCTCCATATCAATCTTATACCAACTACTTTTTACATTTTATTTTCCCAATCAATAGGTTCTTTTTAAATTACTAAAATTACTTCACATAGTTAGATATCAATTTTATTAATAGCTAGGAGGAAGTATATGACTTATTTATATTGATTTTATTTTAATAGTTCTAGGTAATATCGTAAAAAATATATTTTTATTACATTTACTATAAGAACTTCTATATTTTTGATTTTTGTATATATCCTTTTATGACATTATACCAAAATTGGCAGAGATGATAAGGTGATTTGATAGAACATAGCATATAAATATTTATAATTTTAAAAGTTGTTTTATCAACATAAACAATGCTTCTATCAACATAGTTAGCGGCTGTCATTTCAGTATAATAGTACATGACTCATATGAAATTAATAATCATTACCAATAGTGAAGCTTATATAGGGAGAGGAAATACAAGTATACCGTTTATGTGGATTAATGAAGGGGGTAGATTCTATCTAAATTAGTCATTGGCAATTTTGATAGAATACACAGATTATGTATTTAATTATCACAGGAATACAATTAGGGCTAGTGTAAATTAGGTACGAATTGAATTGAGAAATTTATATCATTTACAAAACGGTAGAGTTAATTAGGAGGTAGGAAAATGTCAAAAAAATTTACAACGTTGTTTTTAGTAATAGCTTTTTGCCTTTCTATAGTGACAGGGTGCTCTTATACTGAAAAGGCACAAGATAGTCAAGAGCAAAGCCAAAATGATCAAAATGCAAAGTTAAATGAAGAAAAAAGTGACGTAGAAAGGGGAAATCATTATCCTGTGACTATTAAAATGTATACGAATGAGGGCAAAGAAATAGAACAAACCATTGAAAGAGAACCTAAAAAAGTTGTAGTTATTGGAGAAACTATGGCTGAACTTATGATTGAATTTGGGCAAAAGGATAAAGTTGTTGGTGTAGCTTATCTTAATCAATCCTTTTCAAAATATGCTGATCAAATTAATCAGATGCCAATTATTACAGAATCATGGCCATCCAAGGAAGCTGTGCTTGCATTGAAACCTGACATCATCTATTCTATATCTTCAGCTTTTAAAGAAGAATTATTGGGGGACATTTCATTTTGGAATGACAGGGGTGTTCCAGTACTCTCTGCTGTAAACTTTACGATAGGGCGTAGCATTGAGGAGTATTTTACAGAAATTAAGAATTTTGGAATGGTTTTTAACGTTAAAGATAAGACTGATGCCTATCTAAAAGAACAGAATTCTAGAATAAATAAGGTTAAAAAGATAGCTCAAGGGGCTAAAGAAGCTCCAAAGGTATTGTTTATTGGAAGTGCACGGGATACTTATTATTACTATCCACCATCTTGGTGCATTATTGATGAAATGATTGAAGGTGCAGGCGGAGAATATATGAAGTTGTCAGAGAATGGATATATCGAGATGTCAATTGAGGCAGTTATTGCCACTAATCCGGAAAAAATTATTATCACAGAATTTCAGGAGCCTGACAGGGAGACGATAAAAAATAAACTAATTTCAAACGAAAGACTCAAAAATGTCAATGCAATAAAAACAGGAAATGTGATGGTAGCAGAATATACAAATTCAGTAAATGGTGGTCTTCAACTTGCTGATCTATATGAGGATGTAGCAACATTTATTCATCCTGAATTATTTGGGGGAAAGGAAAAATGATATTAAAGATAAGACAACAAGATAGGAAAGATACTTCAATAAATCCTGAGCCTGTATTAAAAAGTCGATATATGTTTAATTCAATAATCCTTTTATTAATTATCGCTATTGTATTTTCTATTATTGTTTCAGTATCTATAGGACAAGTATCTATTCCTTTTAATGAATCCTGTAGGATATTGATTTATAAATTAACTGGCATACAGATTGGGGATATTAGCCAACTTACGTCAGGAATGTTTGTAGATATTATTTGGCAGATTAGGTTCCCAAGAGTATTGTTAGCAATGATTGTTGGTTCAGGGCTTGCTTTATGTGGAACTGTTATGCAAGCTTCTGTACAAAATCCTCTGGCCGATCCATATATATTGGGTATCTCCTCAGGTGCTTCTTTAGGAGCAACATTTTCTATAATGATAGGTTTTGCTAGTACAAGTATTATCGGTGAGATAGGGATTGCTTTTTGGGCATTTATTGGAGCTTTAGGAGCTGCCACGTTGGTTTTGATGTTGTCGAGTATTGGTGGCAAAATGTCTTCTGTCAAGTTAGTTCTTGCAGGAACAGTAATTAATGCGCTATGCAGTGCGTTTTCAAATTTTATTGTTTATTTTGCGAAAGATTCAGAAGGAATTCGCTCTATAACTTTTTGGACAATGGGTAGCCTTGCTTCTGCTAAGTGGGAGAACTTGCCCTTGATTGCAACAGTTGTGATAATAGCTACTATTTTCTTCTTATTGCAATCAAGAATAATGAATGCAATGTTAGTGGGTGATGAAGCTGCAGTTACTTTAGGAATTAACCTTAATTTTTATAGAAGATTTTATATGATTATTTCGTCTATAGTTACAGGGGTAATTGTAGCAACATGCGGTATTATTGGATTCGTTGGCTTAATTATTCCTCATATAGTGAGAAGTGTTGTTGGTTCTGACCATAAGCGGCTTTTACCAACAGTTATACTCACTAGTGCAATTTTTCTTATTTGGACAGATTTTTTGGCAAGAACAATCATACCAAAAGGTGAACTGCCAATTGGTATTGTTACAGCTCTTCTTGGTGCTCCTATGTTTATGTATATGTTGATTAAGAGAAGTTATGGATTTGGAGGGAAATAATATGGATTTAAAAGTTGATAATATACAAGTTGCACTTTCAGGCACTGATATTATAAAAGACATTTCTCTCTATGTTGATAGTGGACAATTTGTCGGTATTATTGGCCCTAATGGATGTGGAAAATCTACTTTATTAAAAAGTATATACAAAGTAATTAAACCTAAACAGGGATCTGTATTTTTAGATGAAAAGGATGTTTTAAGATCTAGTGTAAAATCAATTTCAAAAACAATGGGCGTTGTTGGACAATTTAATGATATGAGTTTTGATTTTACTGTACATGAAATGGTTATGATGGGTAGGACTCCTCACAAAAGTTTAATGGAATCAAATAACAATGATGATTATGAAATTGTTAATGCAGCTCTTAAAAAAGTGGACTTAATTTCATATTCAAATAGAAGTTATATAACCCTTTCTGGGGGAGAGAAGCAAAGGGTTATATTGGCAAGAGCCATTGCCCAACAACCTAAATTTTTGATACTCGATGAACCAACAAATCATTTGGATATTAAATATCAGCTGCAAATTCTATCAATTGTTAAGTCTTTAAAAATAGGAACTTTAGCTGCATTACATGATCTTTCCCTTGCGGCAGCTTATTGTGATATTTTATATGTTGTAAAAAGAGGAAAAGTAGTGACAAGCGGAAGTCCTAGTGAAATTTTAACAAAAAAGCTTATAAGAGAAGTATATGAAATTGATTGCGAAATTTATACAAATCCTATAACCGGTGGATTGGCTATTGCTTACAATCCCATATTAGATTGAGAATAATTTATCTTAACAATTTAAATATATATTGATTACTTTAAGTTAGACAAAAAATATTACTTTAGGAGATTAGATTTTAGGTTTTAATGTAAATAAATATTTGGAGGTGTTTAATTTGGAAGCTGATATGACAAAAGGGAAGCCAATGGAGATGATTATTCGATTTGCAATCCCAATGTTCATTGGTAATTTGTTTCAGCAATTTTATAATATAGTTGATACAATTATAGTGGGACGATTTGTAGGAAAAGATGCATTAGCTGCTGTTGGTTCATCTTTTGCAATTATGACATTTGTGACATCTATTTTGATTGGACTTTCTATGGGAGCGTCTGCACTTTTTTCTCAACTTTTTGGCGCAAGGAAGTATGAGGAACTGAAGAGAGCTATTTCAACATCTTTTATATTCATTTTTATTGTAAGTATTATGCTTACGGTGCTAACATCTCTATTTATGAGACAAATAATTCAGTTGTTTCAAATGCCGCCAGAAACAAGAGCATATGCTGCTGATTATTTGAGATTTATATTTGCAGGGCTGATTTTTTCAGGAATTTATAATGGATTTTCTTTTTTACTTAGAGCTATTGGTGATTCTAAATCTCCACTTTACTTTTTAATCTTATCTGCTGTAATTAATATAATTTTAGATTTAGTTTTCACTATAGTATTAAATATGGAAGTGGCAGGTGTTGCATTAGCAACATTTATTGCTCAAGGTATTTCAGCGGTTAGTTGTGCTGTGTATGCAATTAAACGTATAGATTTTATTAAATTTAAGCGTCAAGATATTGTATTTGATAGACAAATATTTAAAATAGTTGCGAGTTATTCTATATTAACTGCTGTGCAACAATCTGCGTCAAGTTTTGGTATGATGATGATTCAAGGTCTCGTTAATACTTTTGGGGCGATAGTAATGGCTGCCTTTGCAGCTGCTTCAAAGATTGATTCTTTTGCTAACATACCTATGCAGGATTTTGGTAATGCTTTTTCTACCTATGTTGCACAAAACAAAGGGGCAGGAAATATGGAAAGAATTCGTGAAGGAATTCATGGCGTGTCAAAAGTTATAGTTGTATTTTCACTGGCTATTTCTATACTGGTTTTTGTTTTTGCGCCACATTTGGTATTAATTTTTGTTAAGAAAGAAGCTATTGATGTTATTGAAGTTAGTGTGTATTATTTACGTATTGTATGTGTGACTTATACACTGCTTGGATTTTTACAAATGTTTTATGGGTTTTATCGTGGACTTGGTGAAGTTAATGTGTCTATTATACTCACTTTTGCTTCTCAAGGAACAAGGGTACTCTTGGCATATGGCCTTGCAATGACATCTTTGGGATTTACTGGGATATGTTTAGCCATTCCTATTGGATGGTTTTTATCAGATACCTTAGGTATTTTTATGTATAAAAAAATTATGAGGAGGGAGGAAGGTGTTGTAGTTTAGTATTACTAAGGTTATTTAATGCAGGCTTTAATTGAAATTAAATTGTAATCACTTTTGACTTAAAATAAGTTATACCTAGATTATATTTATATTACAGAAAGATATATTTATAGTATATCTTTCTGTAATATATGTGATGTTTATGGAAAAATTTTCTCCTCAATATAATTTACAGCAGTGATGTTGACAGAGAAGTAACATTATGTTAATATTTATCTAGTAAAATTAATAATAGAATAATGCTCTTATCAAGAGAGGTGGAGGGAAACAGGCCCTGTGAAACCCGGCAACCGGTATATATTTTACCACGGTGCCAATTCCTGCAGAAGTAATTCTGCAAGATAAGAGAGCGCAAATATGTAATTAGCCTCTTCTTATCTAAGAAGAGTTTTTTTATTTTATAGATATAGCAAGGAGGAGATTAAAAAATGAGAAGATTATTTACTTCAGAGTCAGTTACAGAAGGCCATCCAGATAAAATGTGTGATCAAATATCAGATGCAGTTTTAGATAGTATATTAGAAAAAGATCCTAATGCTAGAGTAGCTTGTGAAACAGCTGTGACTACAGGCATGGTTATGGTTATGGGAGAAATAACAACTAATTGTTATGTAGACATTCCAAAAGTAGTTAGAAAAACTGTAGAAGAAATAGGATATACAAGAGCTAAGTTTGGATTTGATTGCAATACTTGTGCTGTATTAACATCTATTGATGAGCAATCTCCAGATATAGCTCAAGGTGTTGATGAGGCAATAGAAAAAAGAGGACAAGAGAAAGAGGAAATTGAAGCTGTAGGGGCTGGAGATCAGGGAATGATGTTTGGATTTGCTACATCTGAAACTGAAGAATATATGCCTCTTCCGATAGCTATGGCTCATAGATTATCAAGAAGATTGGCAGAAGTTAGAAAAGACGGAACTTTATCATATTTAAGACCAGATGGAAAAACTCAAGTTACAGTTGAATATGAGGATGAAAAACCAGTAAGAATAGATACAATAGTTATATCAACTCAACATTGCCCAGATGTTTCTCAAGAGCAAATTTATGAAGACTTAATGAAACATGTTATAAATGCTATAGTACCATCTGAATTATTAGATGAAAATACTAAATACTATATTAATCCGACTGGAAAGTTTGTTATAGGCGGACCACAAGGTGATTCAGGATTAACAGGAAGAAAAATAATTGTTGACACTTATGGTGGATACGGAAGACACGGCGGTGGAGCATTCTCAGGAAAAGATCCAACAAAAGTTGACCGTTCAGCTGCATATGCTGCAAGATGGGTGGCTAAAAACCTAGTAGCTGCAGGAGTTGCATATAAACTAGAAGTAGAACTTGCATATGCTATAGGAGTAGCTAATCCTGTATCAATTGAAGTTGATACTTTTGGAACAGGAAAGATACCAGATGATAAGATTGTTGAAATAATTAAAGAAGTATTCGATCTAAGACCTGGTGCTATAATAAAAGAATTAGAATTAAAGAGACCAATATACAAACAAACAGCTGCTTATGGACACTTTGGAAGAACAGACTTAAATCTTCCATGGGAAAAATTAAGTAAAGTAGCTCAAATTAGAAGATATATATAAGCATAAAGCCCTGTACTTAATTTAGTACAGGGCTTTCTCAATGGAGAATTGACAATGGACGATTGAGAATTAAGGTGAAAATTATTTTTAGAAAAATAATTTCTTTAAATAGATTTTTTAACAAAAACAACTTTATCGTTTAAGGGATAAATCAATCTAATACTTCTTCCATAAGGAAGAAGTATCAATAATTATCCATCCTCAATAGTCAATTTTCAATTGTATAAGGGTTCCTTGAGGTGCAATATATGTCGGAACGATACTAATAAATTCAACTAATACTATGGAGGGACTACATTTGCTAGTGTTCCATTGTAGGGGTGAACAGCGTTTGTCAGTTCTTCTTAATACGTCTTATAGTTTAATATTTGTTCAATAATATATGGAGAACACTACTCACCGCTGCAGTTAATCAATGCTGAATTTCTCAGTTACCACTGAGAAATATCCGAAATTCTTCATTCTTCATTATTAATCCTTAATTCTCAAGAATTTAAGCTATTTTTACAGAAAGTTTATTTTCCAGAGTATATCTTAAGTTTTCACATTGTATCCCTATATGTATAATTTAACAGGTTTGTAATGATTGTGGATTGGTAAAAATATATTATATATAGAATGTATTTTTGCTAGTTTGCAATGAGAGAATTAAAATATTACAAGACTCATAACTGAAGTGTCAATAATTATAAATTAACAATTTTTAATTATATTCTGCTACGTATGGAACACTTATAAAGAGTAGAATTAGAACCATACAAGCAGCTATGATATAATTAATCAAAAGAAGAATTTTTAGGAGAGATTTTCATGATAGATATAACAGGGATAATAGATGATATTGTCTTTAAAAATGAGGATAATGGTTATACCATTGCCAATATAAGAAATGGTAATATTAGAAAAACTATTGTAGGTATAATCCCTTATATTAGTGAAGGTCAGCATTATAAAGTAACAGGAGAGCTAGTGATTCATCCTAAGTTTGGAGAGCAGTTAAAAGTATCAGGTATTGAAGAAATTTTACCAAACAGTATTTTAGGAATAGAAAAGTACTTAGCTAGCGGGGTTATCTCAGGAATAGGACCTGTTACTGCAAAAAAGATAGTTGATTTTTTTGGAGAAAGAACTTTAGAAGTTCTAGATAATAATATAGAACGATTAAGGGAAATTAATGGTATAGGGGAGAAAAAAATTGAACTCATAATGAAATCTTATGCTTCACAAAAAGAGCTTAGGAGCATTATGATTTTTTTCCAAACCTATGGGATCTCTGCTAATCAATGTATGAAAATATATAAAAGATTTGGAGCAAGTTCTGTAGGAATTGTTAAAGAAAATCCGTATATATTAACAGAAACTATATCGGGAATAGGCTTTAAAACAGCAGATAGCATAGCAAAGAATTTAGGCATAGATAAAGATTCTCCTTTTAGAATTAAAAGCGGAATAAGATATGTTGTAAATGAATTTTGTCTTTTAGGAAACACATATATGCCACTGGAGAGGCTTATTGTTAGGTGCAAAGAGATTTTATCTGTTGATGAAGAAAGTATTCAAAAATCTGTATATGACAGCGTTTTAGAAGGTAAATTGAAGATAGAAAATATATATGGAGAAAGTGCAGTTTTTACCATTCCATATCTTTATGCAGAATTAGGTGTAACAAGAAAGATTGTTGAACTTGCATCAAATTCTTATGATGAACTAGAGGTCAATGGGGAAAAAGAAATAAAGTCTTTTGAAAAAGAAAATAATTTAAAGTTGGCAAAGTCACAAATTGAGGCTATAAAAGGAGCAATATCTTATGGTGTTGAAGTTATTACAGGAGGTCCTGGTACAGGAAAGACTACAATAATTAACTGTATTGTTAGTATATTCGAAAAAGCTGGAATGAAAGTATTTATGGCTGCACCTACAGGCCGTGCGGCAAAAAGAATGACAGAAGCTACTGGAAGAGAGGCTAAAACTATTCATAGACTTTTAGAGATAGGTGCAGGAGAAGAGGGAATCGAACTTTTGAGAGATGAAAGTAGCCCTCTTGAATGTGACGTTTTAATAGTAGATGAAGCTTCGATGATAGATATTAATTTAATGAATAACCTTTTATCAGCAATATCATTGGGCACGAGGTTAATAATAGTAGGAGACGTAGATCAGCTTCCATCTGTAGGTCCAGGAAATGTACTTAGAGACATTATAGACAGCAATTCTATAAAGATTGTAAGGCTTAATGAAATATTTAGACAGGGTAAAGAAAGTATGATAACGGTAAATGCCCACTTAATTAATGATGGTAAAATGCCTATGCTGAATAAAAAAGATAGTGATTTTTATTTTATAGAATGTTATGATACAGAAAAAATATTAGAACAAATTATATCTTTAATAAATACTAGACTTCCTAAGTTTAATAAATCATGGGATAAAACAAAGCATATACAAATTTTATCTCCTATGAAGAAGGGTATAGTTGGAATAGATAATTTAAATAAAGAACTTCAAAATATATTAAATCCTAAATCAAAAAATAAGATGGAAAAAGAATTTAGAGATATAGTCTTTAGAATTGGCGATAAAGTAATGCAAACAAAAAATAACTATACTTTAAAATGGAATAAATATAATACTGAAGACGAAGCTACTGGTGTTGGAGTTTTTAATGGTGATGTAGGCTATGTAATTGATATTAAAGAAGAAAATGATACAGTCGTAGTTAATTTTGAAGATGATAAAATTGTAGAGTACGACTCTGTATTTTTAGATGAACTTACGCTTGCATATGCGATAACTATACATAAAAGTCAAGGTAGTGAATTTCCTGTAGTTATAATGCCAATGTTTATGGGGCCACCACTACTTATGAACAGAAACTTGTTATATACAGGTATAACTAGAGCAAAACAAATGGTTGTTCTTGTAGGATCTCAAAAAGCTATTAGTTTTATGAAAGATAATGATAGAACCTTTGAAAGATATTCAGGACTAAAATGGAGAATAAAAGAAATATTTGATATATGATTTGAGGAGACAACTATGGCTATAAAAAACATGTTTAGAGGTAAAGAAGAAGTAAGTCAAGATATATTAAGATATTGTCGAAATAAACATGATAGATTAAATGTTATTTCTTATTTTTATAATACAGCTACAATTTTTTTAACTACTATATTCTATTATTTAAATAATAATAAATCTATAGTGTATATAACTAATGAAGTTGAAGATAAAATAGAGATTCTAAACTATATTGATAAGGAGAAATACGTATATTTAAAAGATTCATCACAGGAAGTTAAAGGTAAGATGATTATATGTAATTATAATAGGGCATTATACTTAGATAATAGATACGATTTAATTATCTTTGATGATTTAGGATATATGCCACTTCAAGATAAAAAAAGTATAGAAAAAGTTTTAACTCGGCTTTGTAGTGATAGTGGAATAGCTATTTCATATTCTATTGAATCTATATTTTTAAAAGATGATAATATATATTTTCCTACGAATAAGAATAAAACACCATTAATTGAACCCAGAGTAATTACTACGAGAATTAATGTAAATGAAGACTTGCCCTTAGCAGCTTATGAATACTTAACTTGGGCTATATCTTTAAATAGAAGAACTATAATATATGTACCAGACAAGGTTAAAGTGCTAAATATTTATGGCTATATGGATAAATTAAAAGGAAAATTAACAGAAAATATATATTACCATATAAAAGATAAAAAAGATAAGACATATATCAAAAAATTTTTATTTTCAAATAACAGTATTTTAATTACCGATGATTATGATGAGTTCTATGAAGATTTGAATAATATTAATGTAATAGTATTTTTTGCAGATGATAAAATTTACGATTATAAAACTTTAGTTTATATTACAAGTAAAGTAGAAAGAGCGGAATCATTAGAACGAGGAGAAGTGATTTTTCTTTGTAAAGAAGAAACACAAGATATACATAAGGCTAAATTCATAATGAGAGAATTAAATAGGAAAGCGTGGGAAGAAGGATTCTTAAAAATTTAAAGTATCTAATACATTGTATATCTTTAGTAATATATCCGACGAAAGAACAATGCATTATATGTAAATCTTATACTAAAGATAAAATAATATGTAACAGTTGTGAAAGCAAAATAAATTTTATTAATAAAAATTATTATATAATAAGAGAAAATAAGAGATATAAATGTTATATTATAGCAAAGCATGATGATATTATTAAAAAACTTGTATTGTCTTTAAAATATTTTAATAATTATTTAGCAGCAGAGCTTTTAGGTAATTATATGGGTGATTTAATTGAGAAAGAAGCTTTAAAAGTTGATATAATTACTTTTGTGCCTATAAGTAAAAATGTAAGAAGAAAAAGAGGATATAATCAAGCCAAACTTCTAGCTCAGGTGGCATCTTCTAAAATTAATAAACCTTGCTTAGATCTATTAGAAAAATTCAAAGAAACTAAGGATCAAATAGGATTAGATAAGGGAGAAAGATGGAGCAATGTTTGTGATTGTTTTAAGGTTAATGAGAAGTTCTGTATTAAAGGAAAAAATATTTTATTAATTGATGATGTTATAACTACTGGGGCTACAGCTGTAAATTGCGTAAATTTATTAAAAAAATTTGGAGCTGGAAGAGTATACATCTTGACTGCTTCAAAAAGTGTAGTATAATAATAAGATATGAGTCGGGTTTGTGGTTGAAAGTCGATGCCAGTCGCAGGCAAAACGATCCACGTAAGTTAAACAAAGTTTTAATGAGCATGGTGCGGCTTAGAAGTAAGTCCTGCCGTGAAAAACGAGAGGGTTAGTAGTGAGAGGGTAAATCTGGGTAGCGAAAGCTCCAGCAGGCGAGTGTGGGGTCAAAGACCAGGTCAAACGGCTTAAAGATAATGCTATGTATACAATATTGTATACATAGCATTATCTTTTTGTTAAGAAAAATATTATTAAAATAGAAATTTAATTTAGATCTTAAAAATAGTGAGTTCTACTAAAAATAAAGTTTATTATATCTAAGACACCTACTATTATAAATGTATGAATAGCTATAACCAATTTAGAGAGCTAGGCATAAAATAAATATGATAGGGGGGAATTATGTATATGAATAATATAACATTATATCCTAAAGCGGATATTTTTGTGACATCGCAGTTTTTTAATGCCAATTTTTCAAACGTAAAATATTTATTTACAGGTAATAAATCGATGACCCAACCCTTCAATAAATTGTTTAGATCATTGCTAAAATTTGATTTTAGTGATTTTGAGAATGAGAATGTAAAAATAAAAAAAGCCTCTTTATATTTATATGTAAGTCATAAG
>NZ_DKLM01000053.1:52115-52539 GCF_002455975.1 Clostridium sp. UBA6640 | reverse complement strand
ATTATTTAATGAAGATATTAGGGTTTATAGAAATATAGAAGATTTTAATGATTATTTAGCTACGTGGAATAACTTTCCAGATTATTCAGAAGATTCTTATTGTATTACTATGGATGATGTGAAGATCGATTCTTATATTGAATTTGATATTACTTCATTCGTAAACGGATGGATCAATAATAAGTATCCTAATTATGGAATGACTTTAGTAGGGTCAGAAAATGATACCACTACTTTAATACAATATGATTCAAGTAGGAGTGACAATTCGCCTTATATTGAAATTGAATTTTATTATTATGATGAAGATGATGAACTAGAAAATTATGGAGCAAGAAGTATTTCTAGAGGATGTTGTCATAATCATTGTAATCATTGTAATCACTGCATACAATGTGTTGTAGGGCCAACCGGTCCAACTGGA
>NZ_DKLM01000053.1:23189-51968 GCF_002455975.1 Clostridium sp. UBA6640 | reverse complement strand
AGGCCCAACCGGCCCAACCGGTTCAACTGGAGCAACTGGCGTACAGGGAATTCAAGGTATACAAGGCCCAACAGGCCCAACCGGTCCAACTGGAGCAACTGGCGTACAGGGAATTCAAGGTATACAAGGCCCAACCGGCCCAACCGGTCCAATTGGAGCAACTGGCGTACAGGGAATTCAAGGTATACAAGGCCCAACCGGCCCAACCGGAGCAACCGGAGCAACTGGAGCAACTGGTGTACAGGGAATCCAAGGAATACAGGGAGTAACAGGTGATACAGGAGCGACAGGGCCAACCGGTCCAACTGGAGCAACTGGTGTACAGGGAATTCAAGGTATACAAGGCCCAACAGGTCCAACTGGCCCAACCGGCCCAACCGGTCCAACCGGAGCAATCGGCCCAACAGGAGCAATCGGTCCAACCGGTCCAATCGGCCCAACTGGTCCAACAGGAGCAACAGGGGCAACTGGTCCAACAGGCCCAACTGGAGCTGGACTAAGCAGTTATGGATATTTTTATTCGCCAGGCACAGCTCTTGGACTAGGAGTATTTCTAGGAGGAGCAAGTTTACCATTAACTAATAATGGTGTAGTTGTAGGATTAACTCATACACCAGGAAGTGCACAGGTGACGGTGAATAATGCTGGTGATTATGAAATTGAATTCATAGTTGCTACAACTGTAGGTGTTAATGCAGCGTTTGCAATTGCTGTAAATGGTACAATTCAAACTAATATGAATTATAGCGTTTTAGTAGCGGCAGGAGAAGTTAGTGGACAGGGAATTTTAACATTAGTCGCAGGAGATCAAATAACAATAGTTAATAATTCTCTTATTTCAGTGACATTATCATTGTTATCAACTATATCAGTTTCATTAACAGTTAAGCAATTAAGATAATATAATATTTTATATAAATTTAAAATAGCTCTTTGAACTTACAAAGAGCTATTTTTAAAAAAATAATAGTTTTTTATTTTAAATCTAATTAGAATTATTTTTTATTAAATGGTTTTTACATATTAATAATTAAAAAATTTCAACATAAATTATAATGTTTAAAAAGAGTATAATAACATTGAGAAATAATAAGAGTTTATGGTATTTTACGCCATATTTTCTCATACCCACGCATATAATTATTATATCATAATTATAAAAAAACTGCATTTGTAAAAGTCTATAGAAAAATATAATGTGAAAGAGAGTAAAAGACATGTAGAGGGTTATTGGCTTTATGTTTCAAAAAATTCAGAAAAATTAAATTGAAAGTAATCAGTATAAGTATTACAATATTGATACAAACTAAATATGAAACATGAGTGCTACAAACTCTAGAAAGGGGTTGTAATTATGAAAGTGAGATCAATAGGTAAAAACATCGAATTAACAGAGGCATTAAGAGAAGTGGTAGACAAGAAAATCTCAAAGTTAAGCAAGTACTTTGCGGAGGATGTTGTGGCCAATACAACCTTAAGTGTTGAAAGAAATAAACATAAAATAGAAGTTACAATACCATTTAATGGTGTAACATTGAGAGCTGAAGAGAAAAATGAGGATATGTATGCAGCAATAGATTTAGTTTTAGATAAAATTGAAAGACAAATAAGAAAGCAAAAAACAAAATTGCAAAGAAAAAATCAGGGTGATTCATTAAGATTTCATAATATAGCTGATTATGTTTATGACGATGGCAATGCTGAACCTAGAATAGTTAAAACTAAAAGATTTGCAATAAAACCAATGTCTACTGAAGAAGCAATTCTTCAAATGGAGCTTTTAGGACATGATTTCTTTGTATATAAGGATGGAGAAACATCTCAAGTTAATGTATTATATAAAAGAAAAGATGGAAATTATGGTTTAATAGAACAACAATTTTAATACGTAATATATAAAAAGCTGGTAGATTATCTACCAGCTTTAATTTAATTTTGTTCCAATTCTTTTTAAAAATATTAAATTAAATTTATATTATTTTTTTAATAATTTTGAATAATGTAACATAGAAAGTTGAAGGAAAGATAAATAAATGCTATAATTTTAAAGTGCATATTTATTTACTATTAAACATAAAGATGAATTTACTACATATTATTATTAGCTTATTTTGGCTATAATTTTATATGTTATAATATTAGTAGTTGCTAGAACTAGTTATACATAGATCAAAGTTTAGATGAAGAGTGAGGATGACGGTCATGAAACTTTTTGAAAAGATTTTTGGAACATATAGTGAAAGAGAAATAAAACGTATTATGCCTATAGTTAAAAAAATAAACGAATTAGAGGCAGATATAGAAAACCTAAGTGATGAACAATTGAGAGCAAAAACAGAAGAGTTTAAAAATAGACTTAACAATGGTGAAACTTTAGATGATATATTACCTGAAGCAGGAGCAGTGGTAAGAGAAGCATCTAAAAGAGTTCTTGGCCTAAGACATTATGACGTTCAGTTAATTGGTGGAATTATACTACACCAAGGAAGAATTGCAGAGATGAAAACTGGAGAAGGAAAAACTTTAGTGGCAACTCTTCCATCATACTTAAATGCCTTAACAGGTAGGGGCGTTCATATAATTACAGTTAATGACTATCTTGCAAAAAGAGATAGAGATGAAATGGGAAGAGTTCATGAATTTTTAGGGCTTACAGTTGGAGTTATTATTCATGGACAAAGTCAAGTTGAAAAACAAGAGCAATATGGTGCAGATATAACTTATGGAACAAATAATGAATTTGGATTTGATTACTTAAGAGATAACATGGTTGTATATAAGGAAGAAAAGGTTCAAAGAGAGCTTAATTATGTTATAGTTGACGAGGTTGACTCTATATTAATAGATGAAGCTAGAACTCCTCTTATTATATCTGGTGAAGGAGAAAAATCTACAGAATTTTATAGAGTTGCAGATTTTTTTGTAAAATCATTAAAAGAAGAATCAGATTATACAATAGATGAAAAAGCTAACTCTGTTATATTGACAGATGAAGGTGTTGAAAGAGCTGAAAAATATTTCCATGTTGAAAACTATGCAGATCCAGAAAATATGAATATTCAACATCACGTAGTTCAAGCATTAAAAGCTAACTATATGATGAAAAATGAAAAAGACTATATCGTTAAAGACGGTGAAGTTATAATAGTTGATGAATTTACTGGAAGGTTAATGGAAGGTAGAAGATATAGTGATGGTCTTCACCAGGCAATAGAAGCAAAAGAAAATGTTAAAGTAGAAAAAGAGTCTAAAACTCTTGCAACAATTACATTCCAAAATTATTTTAGAATGTATAAAAAGTTAGCAGGTATGACAGGTACAGCGCAAACAGAAGAAAGTGAATTTAGAGAAATTTATGGATTAGACGTTATTCTTATACCAACTCATAAACCTGTTGTAAGAAAAGATCAGCCAGATACTATATATAAAACTGTACAAGGAAAATATAATGCTATAGTTAATGAAATAGCTGAAACTTATAAAAAAGGCCAGCCAGTACTTGTTGGTACTGTAAGTATAGAGAAGTCAGAGATATTATCTGTGATGTTAAAAAAGAAAGGAATACCGCACCAGGTGTTAAATGCTAAATACCATGAAAAAGAAGCGGAGATAGTTGCTCAAGCTGGACAAAAATCTATGGTAACAATAGCTACTAACATGGCTGGACGTGGTACTGACATAAAGCTTGGAGAACAGGTTGTAGACCTTGGAGGACTAAAAATAATCGGTACGGAAAGACACGAATCTAGACGTATAGATAATCAGCTTAGAGGACGTTCAGGTCGTCAAGGAGACCCAGGTGAATCAAGATTCTACATATCATTGGAAGATGATTTAATGAGAATTTTCGGTTCTGAAAGAATAGCAGGAGTTATTGAAAAACTAGGGTTAACAGAAGATGACGCTATAGAGAGCAAGATGGTAAGTAATGCTATAGAAGGTGCGCAAAAGAAAGTTGAAGGTAATAACTTTGATGTTAGAAAGAATGTTGTTAAGTATGATGACGTTATGAATAAACAAAGAGAAATTATCTATAGTCAAAGGGAGAAAGTGCTTACTGGAGAAGATTTAAAAGATCAAATTCAGGGTATGATAGAAGATGTTATAGAATCAGCAGTTAATTCTCATATTAGTGGTGTTGAGGAAACCTTTGATGGGGAACTTAAAAACCTTATAAACTACATGGAAGAGCTATTTATGGAAAAGGGAACATATACTTTTGAAGAGCTTGAGAAAATGTCAAATGATGAACTTAAAGAAAGTTTCTTAAAAGTTGCTAAAGAAATGTATGATTATAAGGAAGAAGTATTTGGTGAAGAACAAATGAGAGAAATAGAAAGAGTTATACTTCTTAAAGTTGTTGACTCTAGATGGATGGATCATATAGATGATATGGATCACTTAAAACAAGGTATTGGTTTAAGAGCGTATAAACAGCAAGATCCATCTNNGCATATCAAATGGAAGGTAGTGATATGTTTGATGAAATGATCGACAATATTAAAGTTGAAACGGTTAAATATTTATTCCATGTGAGAATAGAAAGGGCACCAGAAAGAGAAAGAGTAGCTAAAGAAACTTCAACTAACGAAGATAATTCGCTAACAAAAGTGCCTTTGAAAAAGAAAGAAAAACCAAATAGAAACGATCTTTGTCCATGTGGTTCAGGACACAAATATAAAAACTGTTGTGGAAGAGGCGAATAATATTGATACTACAATTAGAAGAAGCATTAAATGAAGTAGTTAATCTTAAAGAAAATTTAGCGGAAGTGAGGGTTTCTCTTTGACCTTGCATCTCTTAAAAAAAGTCTCCATGAATTAGAGATGAAGATGCAGGAACAAAACTTTTGGGATGACGTAAATAAGGCTCAGGAGATAACTCAAGATGCTAAGAGTATTAGTGATAAAATAGAAAGATTTAATTCTGTAAGCGAAAGAGTTGAAGATTTAGAAATTTTAATACAGCTTAGTATAGAGGAAGAGGATGAAAGTTCTTATAAAGAAATTAAAAAAGAGCTTAAGGAATTAAGTGATACTATTGATAAGTTTAAAATAGAAATACTACTATCTGGTGAGTATGATAGAAATAACGCTATTGTAGCACTTCATACTGGCGTAGGCGGTAATGATGCTCAAGACTGGACGGAAATGCTCTACAGAATGTATACAAGATATTGTGAAAAGCAAGGCTTTAAAGTTGAGATATTAGATTATATACCAGCAGATGAGGCAGGAATTAAAGGTGTTACTTTAAAGATAAGTGGAGAATATGCCTATGGATATTTAAAAGCTGAAAAAGGTGTTCATAGACTTGTTAGAATATCTCCATATAATTCTAATGGTAAACGCCAAACTTCTTTTGCGGGATGCGAAGTTTTACCTGAACTTACTGAGAGCCAAGACATTGAAATAAGGTCAGAGGATTTGAAAATTGATACTTATAGATCTGGTGGGGCTGGAGGACAGCATGTTAATAAAACAGAATCAGCTATAAGAATCATGCATATACCAACAGGTATAATAGTTCAATGTCAAAACGAAAGAAGTCAGCATACTAATAAAGAGTATGCCATGAAAATGCTTAAAGCAAAACTTATCGATTTAAAAGAAAGAGCGCATAAAGATAAAATAGAAGATTTAACTGGTGAAGTTAAAGATAACAGTTTTGGTAGTCAAATACGCTCATATGTATTTCATCCATATAATCTAGTAAAAGACCATAGAACAGGTGTAGAAACTGCAAATATAAATGCTGTTATGGATGGAGAACTTGATGAGTTTATAACTGGATATTTAAAGCAAAATAAATAAAAATAGAACCTCTAGAATTATAACTAGGGGGTTTATTTTTAATTCACAGTTCACAATGCACAATTCACAATTGTAGATATTTCTCAGCGGAAACTGAGAAATTTTGAATTGATATTGTAGCGGCGAACAGAGTTCGCCACATAACTAGCAACCTAAAGTTTCTAGTTAAAAGATTTATTTAAAGAAATTATTTTGCCTAAAAATAATTTCATCCTTAATTGTCAATTGTCCATAGTCAATTCTCAATTCATTTTAACCTTGCATACATGAAAAAAATGTGTTAAAATATTCTAAATTTTGATTCAGGAGGAATAGTTGTGATTTTAAAATATCAGTCAATAAATTACACAATTCATCATCGTCATTATTAAGACTTGATTTATGGAAAAAATTAGCCATAGATGCAAGTCTATTAGTGTTACTAAGAGGTTGTAACTATGGTGATGATAAGATACATGTTAAGTTATCAGCTCTATAGGTACAGCACCTATAGGGTTTTTTTATTATTAAAATTTATAATTTATTGGAGGGAAAATAATGAGTAAAGAAATTGTAAAACCATCTATATTGCCAGGATTTATGGAACTATTGCCACAAGATCAAATATTGTTTAATAAAATACTTGAGAAAATACAAAAGGTTTATGAAAGATATGGATTTATACCTGTAGATACGCCAGTGATTGAAAAATCGGAGGTTTTATTAGCTAAAGGGGGAGGCGAAACAGAGAAGCAAGTCTATAGATTTAATAAAGGAAGCAATGATTTATCTTTAAGGTTTGATTTAACAGTTCCATTAGCAAGATATGTAGCTGAGCATATGTCAGATTTAACTTTTCCATTCCGTAGATACCAAATAGGAAAGGTATATAGAGGAGAAAGAAATCAAAAGGGACGATTTAGAGAGTTCTATCAATGTGATATTGATATTATTGGTAATGGAAAATTAAATATTATAAATGATGCAGAAATTCCAAGTATAATTTTTTCTATATTTAATGAAATAGGATTAAAAGAGTTTAAAATACACATAAATAATAGAAAAATAATGAATGGTGTTTTTGAGCATTTTGAAGTTTTAAATAAAGTAGAAGCTTTAAGAATTGTTGACAAAATAGATAAGATTGGCACAGAGGCAGTAGAAAGTGAATTAGAAAAAATAGATGTTTCTGCTGACAATATTAGGAGAATTGTAGAGTTTATTAATATTAAAGGAACAAATGATGAAATATTAAATTCTCTAAAGGAATTAGAAATCTCAAATGACTCTTATATTGAAGGAGTAGAAGAGCTTTCAAAAGTAATTCACTATATGAGATGCTTTGGAGTACCAGATAAAAATTTTATTATAGATTTAAAAATTACTAGAGGATTAGACTACTATACAGGTACTGTTTTTGAGACTATGCTAGATGAGTATCCACAAATAGGTTCTGTATGCTCTGGTGGCCGTTATGATAATTTAGCTGAATATTATACTAAAGAGAAACTTCCGGGAGTCGGAATATCTATTGGACTTACAAGACTTTTTTATCAACTAAAAGAAGCTGGAATTATAGAAAGTAAAGGTGTTTCCACATTAACAGAAGTTTTAGTAATTCCGGTAGATGATTCTTTGGACTATTCTATTAATGTTGCTAGTAAACTAAGAGAAAGTGGAATTATTTCTGAAGTGTATTTTGAAGAAGGAAAAATGGGGAAAAAACTAAATTACGGAAATAAGCTAGGTATATCAAATGTAATTCTAATTGGAAGTGATGAAGCAAAAAGCGGCATATTAACTTTAAAAGATATGAGTACTGGAAATCAATATAAACTAACTCTTGATGAAATAATAGAAAAGATTAAGAATTAGATAAGCAACAGTAATTTTAAATTCATATGTGGAGTGCAAAAGAAAATGATAATCTATTATTTTCTTTTGCACTATTTATTTTAAATTTGATTATAAAAATCCCCATTTAAGAAATAGGATCTCCAATTTCTTAAATGAGGATTTTCGTTGATATTATGATTTCGTGCTATTTAAAAGAGCCTTAACATTTTTTGTTGCATCTAATAATGGACTAATTGATTTATCATAGTTTAAATTATCTATTATATTTGCTATAAATTGAGATATATCAACCTCTTTAAACCATTTAGAATCTTTAACGTTTTGAGGAATATAGGTCAGATTCGTTGAGTATACTTTGTTTATTAATCCTTTTTCATAAAACTCATTAAATTTATCAATACCCTCAGTAAATAGCGAAAAGGTTGTTGATACATATATTTTTTCAGCTTTATGCTTTTTAAGTTCTGTTACTAAATCAAATATAGATTCCCCAGAAGAAATCATATCATCAACAATTAATATATTATGTCCGTCTATATTTCTACCTATATATTCATGTTGAACAATTGGATTTTTACCACTAACTACTTTTGAATGATCTCGCCTTTTATAGAAAAGGCCAATATCAAGGCCAAGTACACTAGAGTAATAAATAGCCCTATCCATTGCACCTGTGTCAGGGCTTATTACAAGCATTTTACTTTTATCTATAAATAAGTCTTTTTCTTCTTTTATAAAGGTTTTAAGAATCTCATATGTAGGATAAAGATTATCAAAAGATATTAGTGGTACGGCATTTTGAACATTGGGGTCATGTACGTCAAAGGTAATTATATCGCTAACACCTAGTCTTTCTAGCTCTTGCAGGGCAATAGCACAATCCAATGACTCTCTAACTTTTCGTCTATGTTGTCTTCCAGCATATAGCAGTGGCATTATAACAGTGATTCTTCTTGCTTTACCGCCTATTGCAGATAAAACTCTCTTTATATCTTGAAAATGATCATCTGGACTTTTATGATTTTTAAATCCAAACATTTCGTAGGTGCAACTATAATTTCCAACATCGCATAATATATATATATCTTTACCTCGTACAGTATCTTCTAATGTGACTTTACCTTCACCATTAGAGAAACGAATTTCGTTAGTAGGAATAAGATAAGATTTTCTACAGGTATCACTATCATTAAAATTATCGTATAAGTCATTTTTTCTTTTTTCTATTAAATAACTATCAATTCTATTACCTAATTCACCGCTACTTTCTAAGGCTATAATTCCTAACTGCCCATGAGGAATAGAAATTGGTGAGTTTATATTCATAATATCATCTCCTTTGTATCAATTTCTAATCTGATATTTAAAAAGTAAAAATATGATCTTTAAAATATTATAATTTGCAATTACTCATCATTTATTTCATCTCCTCCAAAGATTAAATAAATATAGAGCTTAGCTATAAGCAAGAAAAACATTATAGTACCTAAATGAGAATTGCATTTATTGTAATAAATATGCAATCCTCTATCAAAAATAAATAATATTCCTAATAGCATATTTAAAATGCTTTGTAATATATGATGTTTAGAATTATTTTTTTTACACAATAATTCTATAGATAGCTTAATTAAATAAGATAGTATTACTATAATAGATACAATATAGGATGTGTGATTAAAGGAAAATTTATCTACGATAATATATAATAAAGAGCCTATCAATAAAGATAAGACTGAAAGTATATCTAGTATAGTTTCTATAATATAAATCTTAGTTTTATTCTGTATATTTTTTATTTCTTTAAGTATGCTTATTAGTGCCAAAATTGCTAATAAAATCAATAAAAAACAGAATATCTTTGAAATCATAGTTCAACCTCCCATAACTTTATAATTTTCAGGTAAAGTATAACTGAACAATTAAAAGTATTAGTACTATATTTATCTATTCTTTATAAGTCATATTTATCCTTTAAAACATTAGTAAACCTATAAAATTAAGAAGTCTATAATTACTTATAACTCATTGCATATATTCTTATAAAAAAAACTAGCAATTTTATTGCTAGTAAGTTATATAATTTGTTATTCAACTTTCATGTTTTCTAGAAAGATAAGAAAATAAAAGTACACCTAATATGGAGGCTGTAAATACCTGTTTATTATAATAAACTAAAGGATTATACTTATAATAATTGTTAATTAATTCCTGAGATATTACGTTAAAGCACCTTTTTATTGCATCTTCATCTATATATTCAACTTTATCTTCAAGAGTATGGATCCTAGATAAATCATAATCTGATAATGTTACTGCTTCTATATTGTTTCTTCTAAAACCTTCATGGTCACTAGCGTTTTCAAAGAGATAATTAAAGTATATTTTTTCTTCTTCAAAGATTTTAGCTAAATCTTTTATTAATGCAGTTTCCTTAGTATCTTTATCTCCACCCATAATGCAAAGGGGAACGCCTTTAAGGCTTCCTATCATATCAAAGTTATAAAGTTTACTTTCTGAAATTTTATTTTTATATTTATTTAAAAATTCATTTGAGCCAATGCAGCCAAATTCTTCTGCATTAAAGGCTACAAATAAAATATCTCTATCAGCTTTCCCTAGTTTTTGAATATAATTTGTCATTTCTAAAAGAAAAGCAGTACCAGAAGCATTATCTAATGCACCATTATAAACATTACCTAAGATATCTTGTCCTACATGATCAAAGTGACAAGATAAAATAATGGGGCTTTTTTTACTATCAGTGCCCTTTATATATCCCATAACATTATTTACAGTAGCTTCAGAAATTTCATAAGGTATATATACATATATAGAATTACCCATATTTAAAAAATTATTTAATTTTTTTAATTCTTCCATTTTCATTTTTATATATAAATCAAAAGGTGAATAAATCATAAAGGAGCTTCTAAAGTTTAAGTCATCAGTATCTGTAGCATAAAACACTATTGAAGCATTATCAGTTTTAATAACTAAGGCGTCACTATTATTGCTTTTGATATGGCTTTTATCAAAAGTTGCTTCATTTACTTTAAAGTTAATAAAATCTTCTTTATACTCTATTCCATAGTCAAACCTTTCAATTATTTTATTATCATCATCCATTACTAATAATGAGGGATCACCATCTAATACTTTAGGATATTTGATGTTAAAAGATTGTAAAAAAGAATCATCAAAAGGAATTAAATTATTTTTTATAAATTTATCTTTGATAAATTTTTCAGTTATTTGATTCTCTAGAGTTCCTGCCAATCTTCCTTTTAAATCATCATGAGATAGATATGCTATAGTTTCTTTAACATTTGAAGTATTAAAGTTATATATGTTAAAATGATTTTGGAAACTTAAGGAAGACAAAACGAGAGAAACACAAAGTAGATAGCGTGTAATAAATTTTTTCATAACACTCTCCTAATAAAAATATTTCTTATTAATAATATGTATGTGTATAATAAGGTATGATAGGAAGTGTATAGATAATTCACAATGCACAGTTCACAATTCACAATTAAGGATGAAATTATTTTTTAGTAAAATAATTTCTTTAATAGATTTTTTTAACTAGCAATATAATTGCTAGTTCTTCTGGGAAAGAAGTTATTCTGTAACTTGAAAAAAAGAATCAATTAAAAATTTCTCAGCTTCTGCTAAGAAATATCTACAATTGTGAATTGTATTAGGTTGTTAATTGAATAACCTGTGGATGGATTTTATATTCTAAAAGGCATGAAGTATACACTTCATGCCTTTTTAATCCACAATATCAACATGTCCACTGTGGATAACTTGTTAATTTACTGTTGAAAACTACTTTACTTCCTCAGCAAATAAAGTTTTAAACTGATCATCAATTATATCTTTTGTTTCCTTAACTTCTTTTAAGCTTGGCTCAAATTCATCTGAAACATTCAATATTATTTCATAAGCTGTAGTAGGAGCTTTATCATCTCCATAAACAACTACATAATCTTTCTCTGATTTATCCCCATTTACATTTATATAATATGGATAAACTTTTGCTTTTGCTGCTTCTATTTTATTATCTTCCATTGCCTTATCAACTACAGATTTTGCTTTTTCTTGATACTTAGTTATTTCTTCTTCTTTCATAATTTTTAAAGTATCAACTTCTGAATAGCCATAGTCTTTTTCTGCTATTGAATTTAACAATGAACTGAATTTATCATATTTAACTTCTTCTGTTGTTTGATTTTCTTCTGCCTTACTTCCTTCTGTAGCAACCTCTTTATTTGCTTCAGTTTTCTCAGTTGTTGCATTACTTCCACAAGCCGTTAGTGAGAATGTCATCATTCCAGCTAAAATAATAGATAATACTTTTTTCATAATATTTCCTCCTAAAACAATGAGCTATTTAGCCATAAAGTTAATATCAATTTTAAAAACATATAATATTTTTATAGGGCATTACACTCTCTTGTTTTTGACATTTTTATTTTAGTGATCACCATGGATAATTATATCACTTTATTAAATTTTTGCAAATACTTCAAATAATATTAATATTTAAGTTTAGTTAATTGCTTAATACTAATAAGTTATCAACAATCAATATACAGCTTCTAGTATATTTCTATTTAAAAGTCTAGAATTTTGTCAAAATTTTGTGCATATCCTTTCACTTATACACATTGTCCACATTTTGCATGTTGATAATTTGTGGAGTTGATGTTAATAAACTAATAAAAAAAGTATTTATTTAAAAAATATAATATTATCAAAATATTTTTTAAACTTTTTTGCTTTTACTTTGTTATTTTATCAATATTATTAACATTATCCACACAATTGTGAATAGTTTGGGGATAAGTTGCATATACTATTTTTTTATATTTTTTATATAATTCTTCTTTTCCTATAAACTCCGTTAATCAATTCACAATATTTTAATAATTCATAAAATTTTAAATATTACATTATTTCTCAGTTCATGATATAATTTTAATTGTAAACAGGACCATGAGCTTTTAATAAAAATTTTAAGTAAAGGGCTGGTATGATGAGGAATAACATAATTTATGTGAATTTTCAGACTAAAACTCGATATAAATTTAAACCTAAATTAACTTTAAGCCTAATTATTTTTCATCTAAAAAACATCTTTAGAACAAAAAATAAAGAAACCCTACCGAAAGTGCAAATATATAACTTTAGAAATTTATTATAGTACGCAAACGCGTATTTTTTTTCTACAATTATAAATTGATTATGTATTTAGTTAATGATATATTATAGTTTAATTAAATTTTAATTTAGGAGGAATAATATGAGAATTGGTCTTGGATATGATGTGCATAAATTAGTTGAAAATAGAAAGCTGATTATTGGCGGTGTAGAAATTCCTTATGAAAAAGGATTATTAGGACATTCTGATGCAGATGTTTTAATACATGCTATAATGGACAGTCTATTGGGCGCTTCTTCGTTAGGCGATATAGGAAAGTATTTCCCTGATACTGATCCTAAATATAAAGGAATTTCAAGTATAACCTTATTAGAGTATGTTGGTAAACTTTTAAAGAATAACAATTTTGAAATAGGCAATATAGATTCAACTATAATTGCTCAAAAACCTAAAATGGCACCTCATATACCTACTATGGTAAAAAATATAGCTAATGCTTTAAATATAGAAGAGAATAAAATAAATGTAAAAGCTACTACTGAAGAAGGATTGGGCTTTACAGGCAGTGGTGAAGGAATATCTTCTCAAAGTATTTGTCTTTTATTAGAAAATTAAAAGACAATCAAGGGATTGTTTAAAAATTAGTTAAAAACTAATAAAAACAATCCCTTCTTTACTACCTAATAGTCATCATATAACCTTTATACAAAGCAACATTATTAATGTACCAGCCATTGAAATTTCTTTTAACCCAATCTCCTACTTTTCTCTAATTAAAATGTAATATTAACTTTTAATTCCCGTTTTCTTTATAGTTTAATATTATTACATTACTCATCATTTTCATATTCTTCAATATTATATTCTATTTTTATAACACCACCATATTCATATAATTCATCAGGATTTAAAAACGCAGCTGCTAGTCTTATAAAAGTCCTTATATCATCATCACTTAAAACATTATCAAATTTTAAAATATCTAATTGTTCCTTAATAAAATTAAAAGCTTGGTTTTCCTTAACATTATTAGGTGAATCTTTAAAATTTTTCTCTACGTATTTT
Source organism: Clostridium sp. UBA6640 (assembly GCF_002455975.1). Taxonomy (GTDB): domain Bacteria; phylum Bacillota; class Clostridia; order Clostridiales; family Clostridiaceae; genus Clostridium_J. The sequence continues at coordinate 38,084 of NZ_DKLM01000053.1, read as the reverse complement.
ACTCTATTCATAATTAATCTTAGTATATTCTTAGTCTCCTCATCAGCAAATCCCAAAGTTTGAAGACTTTTTAATATAGTATAACTATTCTCAAAGATTTTTTCTTTTGGTTCTATATTATTCTTTTTAAACATTAATACCATACCTGTAATTCCAAGGATTACAGTAATAATAATTAAAACTTGTACCAAAACTTCGCTCATATAAATCTTCCTTTCTAAAACATGCTTCAATATCTGTATATTCTGGAAACGGAAATATTGATACATAATATAAAAAATCATTTTTAAATTTCTGATATAATAGTAAATCAAAGCATAGAAAGCTCTAAAAACATATAGATGATGTTTATGAGACAATAGTTAAATTCGATATAAAATCGTAGTTATACCTGCTAATATTTGGAGTTTAAAAGAATTTTATTAGTATGAAAAATTTGTTTTTAACTGGTGAAACAGGTATGAGAAAATCTACATTCTGTTGGAGTGAGGAATTAATTCAATTGCATGATAATGCTATTAACTATAAAAAGTGTAAATATACAAAAATCATTGTAGATAAAATAAAAAATTCTAATCTAGTTTGGTAGTTATCGTCTATAATTTAAAAAACTATTATACTTTATAATTAAGCTTTTAAAACACAAAAAACGTGACATAATAGTCACGTTTTATTATTATTCACCTAAAGTAGCTTTTAAATCTTCCTCTACAGTTGATATCGGTGCTATATTAAATTTTTCTACTAATACATTTAATACATTTGGAGACACAAATGCTGGTAGTGATGGTCCAAGTTTAATATTCTTGATTCCTATTGATAACAATGTTAATAATATACATACTGCTTTTTGTTCATACCATGAAAGTATCATTGATAATGGTAAATCATTTACTGTGCATTCAAAGGCTTCTGCTAAAGCTAATGCAATCTTAATTGCTGAGTATGCATCATTACATTGTCCTACATCTAATAATCTTGGAAGACCTGCAACTGTTCCTAAATCTAATTTATTAAATCTATATTTACCACAAGCTAATGTTAATATTACTGTATCATTTGGCGCTTTTTCTGCAAACTCAGTATAATAATTTCTTCCTGGTTTAGCTCCATCACATCCACCTACTAAGAAGAAATGTCTTATAGCACCTGATTTAACAGCATTTATTATAGCATCTGCATGATTTAATGTAGCTTCATGTCCAAATCCTACCAAAATTTTCTTTTCTGCTTCATCTTCGTTCCATCCACCTAATGCTAGTGCTTTTTCAATAACTGGAGAAAAATCTTTAACTCCATTTGTTTCTTCTATATGTGCAACATTTGGCCAGCCTACTACACTTGTAGTAAATATTCTATCGCTATAATTTTCTCTTGGTTTTTGTATACAGTTTGTTGTCATTACAACACAGCCTGGAATGCTATCAAACTCTTTTTGCTGATCTTGCCATGCTCCACCATAATTTCCTACTAAGTGCTTATGCTTTTTAAGCTCTGGATAAGCGTGGCATGGTAACATTTCTCCATGAGTGTATATATTTATTCCTTTTCCTTTTGTTTGTTCTAGTAGTTGTTTTAAATCTGTTAAATCGTGTCCTGAAATTATTATAAATGGACCTTTCTTCTTTGTAATTAATACTTCTGTTGGCTCAGGAACTCCATAGAATCCTCTATTCGTATTACTTAATAATTCCATAACTATTAAGTTAACTTGTCCTAATTCCATTGCTAAGTCAAATAGCTCTCCAATTCCATTCTCTAATTTAGTTATTCCAGCTAAAGCTTTATAGAAAAAGTTATTAACTTTTTCATCAGACTTTCCTAAAACATTTGCTTGATGTGAATAAGCTGCTATACCTTTTAGCCCATATACTATTAGCTCTCTTAATGAACGAATATCTTCATTTGGTGACCCATCATTCATTACTCCATGTTTCATTCCTTCATTAACCATATCATCAACAGTTTTTGGTGATATGTACATAGCTATATCATTTCCAACCATTGCACCGACTTTATTCTCTAATGCTCTTTTAATCTCTTCTGACTTATTTATATATTTAATGAATCTATCCTCATCAAAGTTAACATTTGTTAATGTGGAAAATAACCCATCCATCATAAACTCATTTACTTCATTTTCAATTTTAATATTTTTTTCAATTAGCTTTTCTCCATATAATGCTATACCCTTTAATTGATGAATTAATAAATCTTGTAGTGCTGCAACCCTTGGATTTTTGCCACAAACCCCTATTTTAGAACAGCCTTTTCCTCCAGCTGTCTGCTCACATTGATAACAAAACATTGACATTTCTTCTTCCTCCTCTGCCTCATATATATTTAATTAATCCAAACATTTTGCTTTACCTATTCAATAAATAGAGATAAGCTTTTACTTATGCTCATGTAATCAATACTTTATATTTATTTATCTTACAATGAAATTATATCAATCACGTATAAAATAATCGGTAACATTTGTTACCTAAAATAAAAAAACTCTACGACTTTTTCGTAGAGTTTTTTTATTAGTTCTATTATCTAATATCATTTACTAAATTATGGAAGTCAGTTCTAATATCTGTCATTGCATTTCCATTCATAACATTTCTACCCATAGTTTCTATTCTTCCAAACAAAGTTGTATCATTAGTTATTTTAACAGTTGTAATTTTAGGATCTACGTCTTTAACTGCAGTTTCTATAGATCTTCTCATGTTATCATCTAACTTCATATCAGCGTTTTCTAATGTAACACCAACTATAGCAGTATTGTCGTTAACAACTACAGCATCTCTGCTTACTCCCTTTATACCTCTAACTTTAGTACTTATGTCTTGTGCTCTTTTTGTATCTGCATTTCCTGTTGTCTGAGTACCATCTGTTGTTGTTTTAGCCCCTTCTCCTGTTGTGCCATTTGTTGTTGTACCATTTGTTCCTGTACCATTTGTTGTTGTACCATTTGTTGTTCCTTTATTACCATCTGTTGTTGTAGTTGTACGACATCCCATTAAAGGAAGTGTAAAAATAGATAATACCATTACTGAACATAATAGTGTTTTTAAATTTTTCTTCATAGTTTAAATCCTCCTCGTTCTTTTATAATATTAGTTTGCACAAATTAGAAAAATTTATTTATATTTTTTTAGAAGTTTTTGCATAAACAAAAAGAGCAACTTCCAATAATAGAATTGCCCCTTTTACTTTAAAATTATACTAATATTATCTCGCTAAAAACTTTCCTATTTAAAACATACTTACCATCTATATATCTAAGCTCAAATTCACTTACAGCAGTAACTTTTTCAGCTTTTTCTATATGAAGTATATAGCCTTCTTCATTTCTATTTTTAAAAAAAATTTTAGAAGCTTTTATTACTCTCATAGGAATTCCTTCCAAATCATAAATCACCGTTGGAACTTCATTTAACATACTCTTCTCTCCTTCTGCTAATTTATAACCTAATTGATGATATATAATATTAAGAGTAATAAAGTTTTATGATTGTTTTTTTATATTATAAAAAAGCCACTATTAAATAGTGACTTTTATTATGTGTAAACTATATTTTATTCTTCTTCAAATTGATCTTTACCTACTCCACATAGTGGGCATAACCACTCTTCAGGTACAGCTTCCCAAGATGTTCCTGGCGCTACTCCATTATCTGGATCTCCTTCAGTTGGGTCATAAACATATCCACATACTACACAAACATATTTTTTCATAATATTTTCCTCCTAAATTATAAAATTTATCATATATATATTTTTCTAGAATTAATCGAAAAATATACCTAATATTCTACTTTTAATATATGCGAGTTAATCAAACTTCTCTCTTTTACTGTAATTATAATTTAACAGATATTATTGTTACTGTAAAGAATAATAACGTCATTTTCAGAAAATATTTTAAATTAATATTATATATTATTTGATAATAGTTATTCTACATAGTCATTAAATATATTATTACTTTTAATTTATCTACTTTCATTATATAAACTTAATTTTAATATTTCCTTTGGCTTTTTTTCCTTTAGCTTCAACCTTTACATTTTATTATCCTCATTAGCGATTTCTATAATTTCATCTCTTAATCTACCCTTTCAAATATATCTGGATAATCAATTATTGAACCTTCTTTATCAACGAAAAACTCAGTAACAAAGCCGCTACCTAAATTTTCATACTTATATTTAAATCCTTCTAAAATTGACTCTAAACAAGTATATCTTTGCGTTACAGGTTTTAGCTTAAAATTATGAACGTCAATATAAATTACCCTTATTTCACTTGGTTCTCCAAGCTTTAAAGATAATCTTCTAATTGGAATAGTATTAGTGAAAGGCGTAATTGAAATATCAATATCTATACAGCCTCTTAAGTCTTCTATTTCTTCGCCACAACTTTTTCTCCAAATTCCATTATCACCTGATAATAAAGTAATATTTTTAGATTTATTATCAAATACTCTTAAATCAACTTTATTTACCTTCCAATTTAAATCACAATTTATCTCATAATTAATACGAAATGGAACACTTTCATTCATGCCTATAACAACAGAATTAGCTATTATTCCATCTTGATTTTCATAAAGACATAGATGTTCTGTAGAAAATCCATCTAATGCTTTCCAAATTAATTCTTTTTTCATATAATATATCCTCTCTTTAGCTTATTATGTAGTTATTAAATTAATTTGCTTTAAAAGTATATCGTTAAATACGTTAATAACTTTACATGCAAGGAACATACTGAATCAAAAATGATTTAAATAAAACTAGCCCAAAGAATTATTCCTTGGGCTAGATTAACTATCTTATTATCCTAAAGTTGCAACCATAACAGCTTTTATAGTATGCATTCTGTTTTCAGCTTCATCAAATACTATAGAAGCAGAACTTTCAAATACTTCGTCAGTAACTTCCATTGATTCTATGCCAAATTTCTCATATATTTCTTTTCCAACCTTAGTTTTTACATCATGGAAAGCTGGTAAACAATGCATAAACTTAACATCCTTATTTCCTGTTAATTCTAACATCTTTTTATTAACTTGGTATGGCATTAATAATTTAATTCTTTGTTCCCAAACTTCATCAGGTTCTCCCATTGATACCCAAACATCTGTGTATATAACATCTACGTCTTTAACACCCTCTTCAACATTATCAGTTAATGTTATCTTTCCACCAGTTTCACTTATAAGTTTTTCACATTTTTTAACTAATTCATCTTCTGGGAATAATGATTTTGGCGCTACTATTCTAAAATCCATTCCCATTTTAGCTGCACCTATCATAAGGGCATTTGCCATATTATTTCTACCATCACCAGCATAAACAAATTTTATTTCACTAAGTGGCTTTGAGAAATGCTCTCTTATTGTTAAAAAGTCAGCTAATATTTGAGTTGGATGATCTTCATTTGTAAGCCCATTCCATATCGGAACTCCTGCATATTTTGCAAGCTCTTCAACTATTTCTTGTCCATATCCTCTATATTCTATTCCGTCATACATTCTTCCTAAAACTCTAGCAGTATCTGCTATAGATTCCTTTTTTCCCATTTGGCTACCTGTTGGTCCAAGGTATGTTACATGAGCTCCTTGATCATGTGCAGCAACTTCAAATGCACATCTTGTTCTTGTTGAATCTTTTTCAAACAATAATGCTATATTTTTACCTTTTAATTTTTGCGCTTCAACTCCAGTATACTTAGCTTTTTTTAAATCTTGAGCTAAATCAAGTAAAAAGTTAATTTCCTTTGGTGTGAAATCCATAAGTGTTAAAAAGTGTCTGTTTCTAAGGTTAAACATATTCAATTCCCCCTAATTAATATTTTTTATACCTAGCTATACTTAAATAATCATTAAGATTTATTACCTTAAATCTTAACTTAATACTTTAATTCTTCTCTAATAAATGGCATTGACATGCATCTTGGGCCTCCTCTTCCTCTAGAGAGCTCACTAGAAGCAATAGAAAACACCTCTATATTATGTTTATCTAAAAGCTCATTAGTTACATAATTTCTGTCGTAAGTTATAACTTTACCTGGCGATATAGCTAGGGTATTAGAACCGTCATTCCATTGTTCTCTTCCCGAAATTATTTTATCTCCATTACCACATCTTATAAGAGTGATATCACGACCTAAATATTTAGATAATATAGCTTCTAGACTATCTTCCTCTTCTATTGCAACTATTTCATTTTTAGTTTTATCGTAGCTTAAATTTGTTACTTTCAAACTAGCTTCTATAGCTGGATGTATGGTGAATTTATCATAATCAACCATTGTAAATACCGTATCTAAATGCATAAATGCTCTTATTTTAGGTATGTCGAATATTAAAACATTTTTAAAACTTTCATTAGCTTTAAAAATATTTTTAGCTAAAGTAAATATAGCCTCTTTGTCCGTTCTTTCACTATATCCTACTGCTAAAACATCTTTAGACAATACTAATTGATCTCCGCCTTCTATGTGAAATTCATCTTCTCTATCGTAATAAATTTTAATATTAGAGTCTTTAAAATGAGGATGATATTTAAATATATATTTGCCAAATATACTTTCTCTTCTTCTAATAGGCTTTTTCATAGAATTAAGAGATATACCATTTCCTATACATGCGAATGAGTCTCTAGTGAAATATAAGTTCGGCATAGGATCTAGCAAGAATGGATACTCATTAGAACTTTCCTTCATAGAGATATCAAGTTTTCTGATTCCTGCCATTACAGTATCTATCATCTCTTTAGGTAACATAGATAATAGATATGACTTTATTTCACTTTTAATATAATCCTTTTCTATATTGCTTTCACGTATGACTTCATCTATAAATCTTTCTTTAATTTCGGAATTTTTTACAACTTCAGCTGCTAAATTCTCAAGATATAAAACTTCTACTCCATTTATTTTAAATAAATCTGCAAATTTATCATGTTCATCTCTAGCAATTTTTAAATATGGAATATCATCGAATAAAAGCCGTTCTAGATACTCTGGTGTAAGGTTCTCTATTTCTTTTCCAGGTCTATGAAGAAGAACAGTTTTTAAATTACCAATTTCTGAGTAAACCTCTATATTTCTTTTTTCCACAAACTATCACTTCCTTAATTTATAATAAGAAACCTATCATTTCTCTATAGGACACCCTACTTTCAATTCATAAAGCTTATTTTACTATCTTAGTACCTGATAATCCCTGCAATGCTTCTTTTGCTTTCGAAAGAGAAGCAATTACTGCAACTTTATTATTATCGTGCATAACAAATTTTTTACATGCCTCTACTTTAGGTAACATGCTTCCAGGTGCAAATTGACCTTCTGCTATATATCTATCAACCTCTTCTAAAGTTATAATATCAAGCGACTTTTCTTCTGGTTTATTATAATTTACACAAACTCTCTCTACTGCTGTTAATATTAGCAAGCAATCAGCATCTAATATCTCACCTAGTTTCTCTGCTGCAAAATCTTTATCTATAACTGCGGCAACTCCTTTAACCTGTGAATCTTCCTTGATTACAGGTATTCCCCCTCCACCGCATGAAATTACTATATTGCCACTATCAACTAAATATTTAATTGTATTTTTCTCTATTACATCTATTGGTTTAGGTGATGCAACTACTCTTCTATATCCTCTTCCAGCATCTTCTTTCATAACATAACCTTGTTCTTTTTCTAATTTCTCAGCTATTTCTTTGCTATAAAAGGATCCTATTGGTTTTGTCGGATTTTGAAACCCCTTATCATTTTTATCTACAACAACTTGAGTGATTATTGTGGCTACAGGTTTATTTATATTTCTTCTATCGAGTTCCTCTGAAATGGCATTTTGAAGGTGGTATCCGATGTATCCTTGTGAGAATGCTCCACATACATCAAATGGAAATAATACATTTGTTTCATTTTGCTTTATGGCATCCTCTACAGTAGCCACTATTTGTCCAACTTGAGGCCCGTTCCCATGAACTATAGATATTGTATGACCATCTTCTATCAAATCTACTATTGATTTTGCCGTTTCTTTACATGTCTCTAACTGAGCTTTTGCACTTTTATCTTTTGGATTTGATTGTAATGCGTTTCCCCCTAAAGCTAGTACGATTTTCATTATTAACCCCTCCATATATTTTTAATACTATTTTATCCGACGCGTATATTCAGAATATTGAGATATTTATAACTTCATAGTAAATTTTTTTCACTTTTATGTCAATAATTACAAATTATCACATTATACAGAAGCGCTACAAAAAAATGCATAACAACTTAAAATATTATGCATTTTTACTTTATTTGATGCAAATTTAACACACTGTTTGAATATTTATTCTTAACTAATGAATAAACTTTTTTTATAGACCAATTGCGACAATTATTTTATAATTCTACTGCCTGGTTTAACGTACGGCACTTGTTTTTTACACAGTGGACACTCATCAGCATCAAAAGTTTCTATATTTAATTTTATTGCACTATATAAAGGTAATTTTAATTTACAGTCATCACTTCTTCTATCAACTATGGAACAAACTCCCACAACTTCTGCTCCTAACTTTTCCAGAACCTCGATAACTTCCATAGTAGATTTTCCTGTAGTTACGACATCTTCTGATATAATGACTTTTGTCCCCTTTGCAATTTCAAATCTTGATAAAGTCATAACTCCTTCTCTTCTCTCAGTAAATATTGCTGTTTTACCTAATTGCCTAGCAAGCTCATAAGCAACTATTACTCCGCCCATAGCTGGACCTACAACTACATCAAAATCCATATCTTTTATCTTTTCTACAACTAATTTTAAAATTTTTTCTGCTTTATCTGGATATTGTAATAATCTTGCGCACTGACAATATTTATTACTATGCTTTCCTGAAGATAGTAGAAAATGTCCTTCTAATAATGCTCCCGTTTCTACCAATGTATCTATAACCATTTTATCTTTATTTTCCATTGCTAACCTCCGAAATATATTTATATTTTGATGAATTTCATTTAACCTTAAATTGCAAACTTATCAATATTTTATTTGATTTCTTAAATTATTCCCCTTATTTCATTTATATCTTTTATTCCTTCAGATTCTAAGTATTTTGATATACCACTTATTATATCTAGAGCTATATCAGGTTTTATAAAGTTTGCAGTACCTACTTGAACTGCCTGTGAACCTGCCATTATAAATTCTATTGCATCTTGCCATGTTCTTATTCCACCCAATCCGATAACCGGGATATCTACTACCTGACAAACTTCATGAACCATTCTAAGTGCTATAGGTTTTATTGCTGGTCCAGATAATCCTGCATATATATTGTCAAATACAGGTTTCTTCTTATATATGTCAATTGCCATTGCCTTAAAAGTATTCACAAGAGATAGTGCATCCGCCCCTGCTTCACAGCATCTATATGCCATATCCCTTATATCTTCGGCGTTAGGTGATAATTTTACTATAAGTGGTTTCTTGCATAATGCTTTAACTTGTTTTACAGCATCATAAGCAATGTGAGATTTTATACCTAATGCCATTCCACCTTCTTTAACATTTGGGCAGGATATATTAAGTTCAATCATATCCACATTACTGTCATTTAATTTTTCTATTCCCTCTAAATATTCCTCAATTGTAGAGCCTCCTAAATTGGCTATTATTACTGTATTCATTTTTTCCATTTTTTTGATTTCATCATTTAAAAAATGGTGTACTCCAGGATTTTGAAGCCCTACACTATTAATCATTCCTGATGAAGTTTCTATCATTCTAACTCCATAATTTCCATCCTTAGCATTAATGGTAAGTCCCTTTGTGCATATACCTCCAAGCTTTGATACATCAAAGAGTTCATTATATTCTTCACCAAATCCAAATGTACCTGAAGCTGCTATTATGGGATTTTTAAAATCTACTCCGCATATATTAACACCTAACAACCTAAGTCAACTCCCTTACAATAAATTAAAACTCTATATCCTCTCCTGAAAACACAGGACCATCTACACAAGTTCTTTTATTACCATGCTTAGTTTTACATGTACACACTAAACAAGCCCCTAAACCGCAAGCCATCTTCTTTTCTTCTGATATATAAACCTTAGTATTCTTTTCTCTACACATATTTATTACCTTATACATCATAATTTCTGGTCCGCAACACAGCACTAAATCATATTTTTCGGGTTCAAATATTTCTGTTATATATCCTTTATGTCCATAGCTTCCATCTTCTGTTGATATATTCATTGAATTTACATGATCTTTTATCTCTTCTAACCCATATACATCATGTTTAAATCCTGCAAACACATCTATTTGAGAATTTTTTATCTTCTTCGAAAGATAGTGTATAGGAGCTACACCTATTCCCCCTGTTACTAATGCTACTTTTTTACCACTAGCTTCTTCTATATCAAATCCATTTCCTAGTGGACCTACAACACTTATCTTATCTTCTCTTTTAAGTCTACTTAAAAGTTCAGTTCCCTGTCCTACTACTGCATATAAAAACTCTATATTTTCTCCACTTTCCTCTACGTTATGTACGCTTATAGGTCTCCAAAGTATTGGTTCACTATCCCAGCTTCTTAACATATAAAATTGTCCAGGTTCTGCTTTAAAGTTTCCTTCTATTTTTAGCTTATATATACCCTCACACACTTGAATATTTTCTATAACCGTATTTACTGTGTACTTCTTATTTATACTCATTGTAACTACTCCTGCCTTATAGCCCTTAGTATTTCATCTCTCATTCTTATAACTTCTTTTCTTGCATATTTTGCAAAGTTTGCTTCTCCGTCCTCATGTTTTTTATAAGCAAGCATTATACCTCTTGATGAATTTACAACTCCGCCGTTTCCATCCTTTAAATACAGTGCAACATCTTCTGCTTTTCCCCCCTGTGCACCATATCCAGGTATTAAGAAGAACATTGAGTTTAGTTTATTTCTAAGCTCTACTCCTTCTTCTACATGAGTGCATCCTACAACTCCCCCTATTGAGCTATATCCACACTCTCCTATGCATTCTTTTCCTAGGTTCTGAATTTTTTCTCCTACTGAATTGAATACCTTTTTTCCTTCTAGTGTATCAATATATTGAATGTCTTTAGCCCCTTTATTTGAAGTTCTAACTAGCAGAAATCCGCCTTTTTCTCTTTCCTTAATATATGGAAGATAAGGTTCGATACTATCTAATCCCATATATGGGCTCAATGTTATAAAATCAGCTTCAAAATCTCCTTCAAAATGAGCTTTAGCATACATTTCAGCTGTTTTTGATATATCTCCTCTTTTTATATCTCCAATGCTTATTCCACCTTTAAGCTTTATATACTCTAATGTTTTTTTATAAGCCATAAGTCCTGATATTCCTAATGCTTCATAATAAGCTATTTGAGGCTTATAACAAGCTGCAACATCAATAGTTTCATCTATTATAGCCTTATTAAACTCAAATATTGCATCTTCTAGTGAACCAAATTTATTTAAAAAAGTATTTGGTATATAGCTTAAATCTGTATCCAGTCCTACGCACACGTGTCCTTTTTCTTCAACAGTTTTAAATAATTTATCTATTATCATTTTTATCTCCTTATCAATCTTATTTATAGGATAGATTATCAGTTTTCAGTCATAAAATTTTTATGGCTGATCTCTGATAACCTAATATTGAAAATAGTTTTTCTTATTAACTTATTTTTTAAACCGTCTAGTTATATTCATTATTAGAATAAACTTCTTTTCCGCCTTTTATAGTTTTAACTATTTTCCCATATACTTTCATTCCATTTAACGGGGTATTTTTTCCTTTAGACCAAAATTCTTCTGAATTTATCTCGTAACTTGCCTCTAAGTCTAGTAGCACTAGGTCCCCCTCATATCCAATTTCAATTGTTCCCTTATTTACTCCTAACAATTCACTTGGATTTTTGCTCATTATTTCACTTAACTTACTTAAGCTTACATTCTTTTCTCTTACTAACTTTGTGTAAGTTGTTGAAAAGGCTGTCTCTAATCCTGAAATTCCCGGTGCTCCCTTTGCTTTGTCTTCTTCACTATGAGGAGCATGATCTGTAGCTATTGAATCTACATATCCCTCTTTTATAGCTTTTATTAAGAAATCTATATCCTCTTTATCTCTAAGAGGAGGATTTACTCTATAATTATATTTATTAGTTAATGCCAGATGATGAGGTGCAACTTCGCAGGTCACTTTTAATCCTTGCTTTTTAGCTTCAATGATATCCCTCATTGCTTCTAAAGTACTTACATGTGCAATGTGCAGTTTACAATTAGTAATTTTAGAGAATTCTATGTTTCTTTTAGTCATTATGTTTTCAGCAATTCTCATATCATAATTTGATAGATATGGATCTTCACAATGACACATTACAGTAAAATCTTTCTCTTCTGCCTTTTTCATTGCTTTTAGCATTACCATGCTATCAATTACATCTTTTCCATCCTCAGAAATTATTTTTATAGAATTATCTATTTCATCTAAGTGACTAATATCTTGCCCATCAAAATTTCTAGTTATTGAAACCACTTGATGTATATCTATAAGTCCTGTTTCTTTAGCTCTATCCTTAACATAATTTACAGTATCTATAGAACTGCACACAGGATTTGTATTAGCCATAAGATTCACCATTGTAAATCCACCTTTAACTGCTGCTTTAGATCCTGATTCTATATCTTCTTTATAGGTTAAACCTGGATCTCTAAAGTGAGCATGCAGGTCTATAAAGGATGGCATTAAAGTTAGTCCATCTGCATCTATTGTATTGCAGTTCTTCTTTAAATCTTTGCCTATCTCTACTATAATCCCATCTTTGATATAGACGTCTCCTATAAATACTTTGCACCAATCAACTACTTTAGCATTCTTTATACAAAGTTCCATAAATACTCTCTCCCTTTTATAGTTATTAAATAAGCTCTCTTACTTTTCTTATATCATCACAGTATTTACATCTGTATTCTTTTGTCTTTTCATTCACTAGATAGTGAACATGATTTAAATATGGCTCTATAGAAGTTATACATCTTGGATTTTTACACTTAATAATATCTTCTACTTCTTCCGGTAATTTTAAATTTATCTTTTTATCTATTTTTTCATCCTTAATTATATCTATTGTCATTCCTTTATCCATAAGTCCTAGGATTGTGAAATCTATATCTAAAACATTTTCTATCTTTATAATATCTTTTCTTCCTAGCTTTTCACTTTCAACATTCATTATTAATGCAACTCTATATTCTGCCTTATCTAGCCCTAGGTAATTGAATATTTTTATTCCACCACCTGCTTTTATATGATCTATAACTATTCCATTTTTAATACTATTTATTGTCAACATATTCATACTCCTCCTAATCCCTTATTTAAGCGAGGCCTAACAGTTTAGCAATTAGTGCCATTCTTACAAACATTCCATATTTAGCTTGTTTAAAGTAAACTGCCCTTTTATCATCATCAACTTCGTAAGATATTTCATTTACTCTTGGCAGTGGGTGAAGTACTATCATATCCTCTTTAGCCATATTCATTTTTTCAGCATCTAAGATATAGGAATCCTTTAATCTTACATAATCTTCTTCATTAAAGAATCTTTCTTTTTGAACTCTTGTCATGTATAGTATGTCTAGTTCTCCTATAACATCTTCCATTTTTTCTACTTGAACAAACTCTACGTTTTTCTCTTCTAAAAGTCTTATTATATAATCTGGAACTTTAAGCTCTTGAGGTGATATCAATACAAATTTATTGTTTTCATATCTAGATAAAGCTTTTATAAGTGAGTGTACTGTTCTACCAAATTTTAAATCCCCTCAGCATCCTATGGTTAAATTTGATAAATTGCCTTTTATACTTCTTATTGTTAAAAGATCTGTTAAAGTTTGAGTAGGATGTTGATGGCCTCCATCTCCAGCATTTATAACTGGGATATCTGAGTTAGATGCTGCAACTAATGCTGAACCTTCTTTAGGATGTCTCATTACAGCTATATCTGCATAGCAAGCAACGGTTCTTATAGTATCTGAAATGCTTTCTCCTTTAGCTACTGAACTTGAATTTGGTTCAGAAAATCCTATTATGCTTCCTCCTAGTCTTAACATAGCTGCTTCAAAACTAAATCTTGTTCTAGTACTAGGTTCATAAAAAAGTGTAGCTAATAATTTTCCTTCGCAAAGCTTTGAATACTTCCATGGATTTTTGATGATATCATCAGCAAGTATAAATATCTCCTCTAGTTCATTTAAATTAAAATCCATTGGCTCAATTAAATTTCTTCCTTTTAACATAATGACATCTCCTTTTTACCTCACTGGGTTAATTTAAAGGTATTAGTGTAACTTAATAGTTTAAAATTTTATAAAATAAAAAATGCTTTCCTGAAAGGAAAGCATTTTTCTTTACTATAAACATATAGCTATAGCTATAATTATAGCTACACCTATATACCTACATAACAATACTATCTTCCCTTTCTGACCTCACGGGATCAAATTTAAAAGGATTATATTAAAGTTTTAATATATTTTTTTATCTTAAAATACATATTATATAAATCTTTAATACTTGTCAAGACATTTTATTAAATTACAAATGTTTTACTTGAATGTATATTATATCAACAATTTTATAGTTATAAAATTGTTAATAATTATATGAGCTCATAAATTAAATTTATATTTAGTATATATCATATTCACCAATACTTACTAAAATGTCATAATATGTATTGTAAATTTATTAAAATAAAAATAATTTTAAATTATTATATTCAAATATATAGATATTTGAATATACATGTAGTATAATATAAATATCCAATATAAAACTTAAAATAT